>JAPLFI010000334.1 GCA_026390755.1 Ignavibacteriota bacterium | reverse complement strand
CTTTCCCGCAAACGGGTCATTGTAATAATTCGAACCTTCAGGCGCGCTTGAAAGAGTCTTATTTAAGTTATCAGGATATGGTGTGAATCTGATTTTATTCCGCAATGGTTTTCTTACGTATGGCGAAATCGGATCACCCGAGAAATCATCCATAAAACTCTCTGTTGATACAATTGCACCGCTCGGAACAGAACCCGAAGCCGGTCCCTGATACAACTGTGAGTAAACAGCGTTGACTGCAATCAGCAGTATAAAGAAAGAGAAAAATGCTTTTTTCATGCCGAAAATTTTGTTAGAGCAATAAATTTAATCTGAAATATAATTATAATAATACTCATAAGAACATCAATACCTAACCCCTAACATTGAACATTGAACACTGAACTCCTTACACTGAACTCTTAACACTTAATACTGAATATATTGCTTGATACATGTTTATATTTAGTTTAAATTCCTTTATGTAATTCGGGTCTGGAAATGGCATCATGGATGACGTGATTCATCCGTTGTTTCCTCTTTAAAAATATATATTAATTATTTTTATGCCGCAGATTATCAAAAAACATTTTCCACTGCCGACGAAATTTGCTTTTATCGGCTCTTATCTGCCGCGAAAATGCGGGATTGCGACCTTTACAAATAATCTTATTAAATCAGTTGTCAACAGCCTTGGCGGCGAGAGTATTCTCCAGCATGCATACGTTGTTGCTATGAACGATCAGGGGCAGGAATACAATTATCCGCCGGAGGTTAAATTTGTTATAAATCAGAATGAACACAGAGATTATCTTGCGGCGGCGCAATTTATAAATTATAACGAAGCTGATATATGTATCCTTGAACATGAATTCGGCATTTTCGGCGGAGAAAGCGGAGCATATATTCTGCATCTTGTTGAAAGACTTGAGATTCCTCTGATGGTTACATTCCATACTATCCTGCATAAGCCGACTCCTTTGCAGAAGACAATAATCCGGGTTATTTGCAGGCGGGCTTGCAAGGTAATCGTTATGAGCGAACGGGCTGTGGAGTTTCTTGTTCAGATCTATAATGTCCCGAAAGAAAAAATCAAAATAATTGAGCATGGCGTACCTGTCGGGAGAGTCTTGAACCGAGAAGCCATCAGAACAAAATTTAATTTCGGACATAAGAAAGTACTCTTTACTTTCGGACTTCTTAGCAGGAATAAAGGAATTGAAAATGTTATTAAAGCCCTGCCTGAAGTAATACAAAAACATGGCGATGTTCTTTACATCATTCTCGGGAAAACACATCCGGCAGTAATACGTGAGAGAGGGGAAGAATACAGGGAATTTTTACTTCGTATGGTGAAAGATCTTAAACTGGAAAACCATGTATATTTCTATACTGATTTTGTTACCGATGACAGGCTGTTTGAATATCTTTCTGCTATTGACATTTATATCACACCTTATCTGAATGAAGCACAGATTACAAGCGGAACTTTAGCTTATGCAATCGGAGCAGGGGCGGCCGTAATTTCCACTCCTTACTGGCACGCAACGGAACTTTTATCCGAAGGACGCGGAAAGTTATTCGATTTTCATGACTCGGGGCAACTTCAGAATATTATTCTCGAACTTTTGGATAATCCCGATATTCTTGAACGAATCAGGAAAAATGCCTTTGATTACGGACAGAAACTCAAATGGCCCCGAATCGGTACTGAGTATGTTAAAACAGCATGTGAAGTTACCGAAAACTTTATTTGTTTCAGTCATAAATTAACCAGTATTATTGATCCTCAGCTGATGCCCGTATTTAATATGTCTCATGCCGTAAGACTCACGGATAATACGGGAATAGTACAACATGCAAAATATGGCATCCCGAATCTGAAAGAAGGTTACTGCCTGGATGATAATTCAAGAGCACTGCTGATGTCTCTTATGACCTACAGAATCAGGAAGGAAAAGGAAGCGTTAAGGCTTTTGCCGATTTATCTGAGCTTTATACATTATATGCAGAATGAAGACGGTACATTCAGAAATTTTCTTTCATACAGCCGTCAGTATCTGGACAAGGAAGGCTCGGAAGATGTTTTTGGAAGAACTATCTGGGCTCTCGGTTATCTTATTAATTATCCTCCGAATGATTCTTATCTTTGTCTCGGCTTAGAAATTTTTTCCAAATCAATTCAGCATTCAAGGAATCTGAAACACACGCGCGGTATAGCGAATACAATTATCGGACTGAGCTATTACGTGCGTAAATATCCTCATGACAAAGAGTCAGTTTTATTGCTTGAAGAATTAACCGGTAAAATTGTGGCTAATTTCGAAAAAGGAAAAGATAAAAACTGGATTTGGTTTGACGATATTCTTACTTATGATAACGGAGTAATTCCGTACTCGCTTCTAAATTCAGCGGAAGTACTAAATGACTCCTCTGTAAAGAAACTGGGATTGGAAATATTATCCTTCCTTGAAGAAGTTACTATGCGGGATGGTTATCTGATGCCGGTCGGGAGCAATGGCTGGTTTGTGAGAAGTGAACAGCCGGCAGTATATGCTCAGCAGTCAATTGACGTTATGGCAATGGTGCTTGCTTATTATCGGGCATACATTTCCACTAATGATACACACTTCCTTAAACGAATGTTCAAGTGTTTTATGTGGTACACGGGAGAAAATAACCTTAATATACCGGTCTATGATTTTGAAACCGGAGGTTGCAACGACGGACTTGAAGAGCACGGTGTGAACCGAAATCAAGGCGCCGAAAGTACCCTTGCTTATCTTATTTCTTATCTTACTGTATTAAGCGCATTTGGATTTGAATATGAATACGAAAAAAAAATAGGAGAATAATATGAAAAGCTTTACTTCAGTTGTTAAAAGATTCAAAGGAAATCCGATTCTTACAAAAGAGGATATTCCGTACGAAGTCGCAACAGTGCATAATGCGGCAGTTGCTAAATATGACGGAAAATATGTTATGCTTTTCCGTTCGCATCTGCTCAACGGGCGCAGTGTTATCGGTATCGCATACAGCAATGACGGATTCAAATTCATCCCCGAGAAAAAACCGTTCCTGACTCCATCAAAAAATTGCCGTTCTGGCGTTTCTTGTAACTTGTTTCAGCATCGAATCCCGAAGCGGACTTTCAACTGTATGAAGAATACGGAGTCGAAGATCCGCGTGTTACATTCTTAGACGGAGAATATTTAATTACTTACAGCGCCTATTCCCGTTATGGAGTACGTATCGTGCTTGCTAAGACAAAAGATTTTGAAACAGTCGAGAGATTCTCGATTATCACCGAAGCGGATTACAGGAATGTGGTAATCTTTCCCGAAAAGATTAACGGCTTATATGTCAGGCTCGACAGACCTCATTCCGAAATAACTCCGTGGTCTATATGGATATCATACTCGCCTGACCTGCGTTATTGGGGTGATTCAAAGGTTGTGATGAGACCCGTTAAATATCATTGGGATGAAATGAAGATTGGTCCGGGAGCTCCGCCGATAAAAACAAAACAAGGATGGCTGAGTATTTATCACGGCGTTTTTCCGACTATGGATGGATGCGTTTACCGCCTCGGAGTCGCTCTTCATGATTTGAAAGACCCTTCAGTTATTATCGGTGTCGGAGATGAATGGATACTCCAGCCCGAAGAGGTGTATGAAATTACGGGTTATGTACATAACGTCGTGTTTACATGCGCCGCTGTGCCTGAAGATGACGGAACAGTTAAAATATACTGGGGCGGCGCCGATAAGGTTATGTGTGCCGGAACTGCGGATATCGGAGAACTTGTTGATTTATGCCTGAATAATTCACGCCCGGCTTTATGAAAGTTGCGGTTCTGTCGCCCGCAGTATGGCGCACTCCTCCCCGGAAGTACGGTCCATGGGAACAGGTTGCTTCAAATATTGCCGAAGGTCTCCTGAAAAAAGGAGTTGATGTTACGTTATTCGCGACGGCAGATTCCCTTACATCAGGCAAACTTAAGGCTGTCATCGAAAAACCTTACGGCGAATATCCGGAAACGGACGCAAAAGTATCAGAGTGTCTGCACATCAGCCACGTAATGGAAAATGCAGGTGATTTCGACATTATACACAATAATTATGATTTCCTTCCGCTTACTTATTCACGGCTCATTAAACCTCCGATGTTAACTACTATTCACGGTTTCTCTTCGCCTGAAATTATTCCTGTCTATAAAAAATATAATGATACTTCTTATTATATATCAATAAGTGATTCTGACCGAAGTACAGAATTGGTCTATACCGACACTGTCTATAACGGAATCAATGAAAACGAATTTACGTTCAGAGAAAAACGAGGGAGTTATCTCCTCTATTTCGGCAGAATTCATCACGATAAAGGAACATTCGAATCAATTCAGATTGCAAAAAAAGCCCGTATCCGTCTGAT
>JAPLFI010000565.1 GCA_026390755.1 Ignavibacteriota bacterium | reverse complement strand
ACGGTGAGCAATTTATCGAGAGGTTTATCGAAGAACTTCGGGAAGAGGGAAAGCACGACTCCGCTGATGCCGATACCGAGCAGTGCGACGCTGATAATCATAAAAGCGAAATGATACCAGAGCGAAACAGAGAGAATGCGCGTCATAGTAAACTCGAGTACCAGCGCGGACATAGCAACAAGGAAAATACCGGCAAAGTGCGCGGGACTTATCTTATCGAACTTTGACGGTGAAATTATTTTTTTTGACATATTAATTTAAAAGTTTTTGTGACCTCGCAGAACTTTTTTGTGTAGCTTCTTTCGCTCTTTGCTCTTATTTCAGGATCAGTCAGCGGCAGTTGTAATTTTAAGTAAAGATTTCAGGAGCGCTTCCATGCTATTGAGTTTAAGCATATTAGAGCCGTCGCTTAGAGCTTTACGCGGGTCAGGGTGAGTTTCTATGAAGAAACCATCAACACCCACAGCCGCCGCGGCTTTCGCGAGATACGGAATGAACTCGGGATTTCCGCCGCTGACGCCTTTTTCCTTTGATGGCATCTGAACGGAATGAGTCGCATCAAAAATGACCGGATATCCGAACTGTTTCATAATAACGAGACTTCGCATATCAACGACAAGATTATTATACCCGAAAGAAGAGCCGCGCTCTGTAAGCATAATCTTATTATTGCCTGTGGAAACAACCTTTTCAGCCTGATACTTCATATCCTGAGGTGCGAGGAATTGTCCCTTCTTAATATTGATAATTTTCCCCGTGTCGCCTGCCGTTTCGAGTAAGCCTGTCTGGCGGCAGAGGAAAGCAGGGATTTGAAGAATATCGACAACCTGCGAGACAATTACCGCCTGAATCTCAGTATGAACGTCGGTAAGAACGGGCACTCCGAATTCGCGTTTAACATCTTCGAGAATTTTCAAAGCCTTATCGAATCCGATTCCGCGAAAAGACTCGCCAGACGTCCGGTTTGCTTTAATGTAAGAAGCTTTAAAGACGAAAGGAATACGGAGACTATCAGTGATTTTCTTAAGTGTTTCGCAGGTTTTAAAAACTACAGACCTGCTTTCCACGACGCACGGTCCGGCGATGAGAAGAAAATTATTCAGGTTTTCAAGACCGAGTTCTTTTTTAAAGTATTCCGGCAGTTTCATTTATTAATATAAAAGTTTAGTTTTTCTTTTAATTCTGTTTTTGTATAAGCTGATTTTGTGTACATGCCTTTAGCTGTACGCTGTCGCAGAGCTTCGTAAACGGTTACGGCAACGGAGACCGAGACATTCAGAGACTGAACCATGCCATGCATAGGAATCAGGAAATTTTTATGCGCAAGAGCTTTTACTTCATCGGATACTCCGCGGTGTTCATTGCCGAAGACTAGGGCGGTGCGTTTTGTGAGGTCAAGTTCATAGAGCGAAGAATTTATTTTATCTTCGACCATGTGCGTAGAGTAAATTCTGAATTTCTCTTTTTTGAGAGCGTTGAAGCACTCGGCTGCGGAACGAAATTTAATTACTTCGACCCATTTCTTAGCACTGGCAGAAGACACACGGCTGACCTTGGGAAATTTCTCGTCATTATAGATAAGAAAAACGCGGTCAATACCGACGGCATCGGCAGTACGCAGGACAGCGCTGACATTATGCGGGTCGTGAACGTTCTCGAGTACGATAGTAAGATATTTCTGGCGTTTTGAGACGACAGATTGAAATTTTTTTAATCTTTGTCCGGTCATATAATAAAAATTAATCAAATATAAATAAAAGAGTAAGAGGAAAAAGGGGGGAAAAGCTTGTCCTGAATTTATTTCAGGAATTATGCCGCAGATTATCACAGATTAAGAGCCAGGAACTTTTAACACGAATTTACACGAATAACACTAAGGGTGCCCCTGACGAAATAAAGTGAGGGTGATTATTTCAGACCTAATAAATTAAAAAAGAAAAGATTAAATTGCAGATAAACAATTATTCTTTTTAAATGAAAAAGCATATCTATTACTTATTAATTCTGATAACTGTGACAGGGCTAACATCCTGCGCAAAAGAACAGCCTAAAGCCATATATAAAGAGGCGGACGGCAAAACGGAGCATTATGTAATAATAAATTCCATATTCAAATCAGGCGGCGGAAATAAGACCGTATGGACAAAGGTAGTTACGCATGACGCGAAGGATGTCAAAACCGGCAAGCAATACGAATCACACAAAATAAAATACGAGCTATATTGCGGTGACCATAAATTCAAAAAGATAAGAGAGATAATAAACTATACAGACGGAACGACATCGGACGTGGATTTCGGATACAGAACAACCGTAGATACAATTCTTGCGGGCACGCTGACGGACAAGTTATACGAAATCGTATGTGAAGGAAAAAAACCGGAATAATTTTATTTGATTAATAAAAGTTTTTTTGTCCCGACAAAATCTCCGCCGATTAATCTGTAAAAATAAACTCCGCTATTTAAATCCGAGGCGTTGAACAATACTTCATATTCTCCTGCTGTTTGTTTTTCACTTACAAGGGTTTTCACTTCCCTACCGAGAACATCATATATTTTCAGACTAACGAAAGAATTTTCTGCTATACTGTAAGGTATTCTAGTAACCGGATTAAAAGGATTCGGATAATTCTGAGAAAGCTCAAACTTCAGTGGAATATTATTTCCGTTAACCGAAACAGTATTTTTCAGCTGGAAAATCATACACCAGTTTACGAGCGAGCCTGTATTGCCGGCTTTTGTATCAAAAATACGGAGTATCCAGGGACCTGAAGCAGGCTGATTGTTAAAAAAGCTTAATGCATTCTGAGGCTTATAGCTTCCAGTAAACGGTGGAGTCCCCTGTGTTATTGATATTGATGCGCTGTCATCAAAAGTCGTATTTATATAATTTGCACCGCCCGAACCATTTCCCTGGCTGATATTAATCTGTCCGTTCGGACCTCGTAGTTGTATAATTATATCTCCGTCATTAGGGTGATTTATTGTCAGGTTCACTTTTAATTTATTAACAAGTTTAGTACTCTGATTTACCGGAATTGTATCCGTCATTCGGATGATTTATTGTCAGGTTCACTTTTATTTTATTAACAAGTTTAGTACTCTGATTTACCGGAATTGTATCGTACGTAAATTGCAAATCATTAATTGGTTTCGGAAGCGTATTTGAGCATTGGTTGTAATCCATATAAATATCATACTTAAATGTATTCTGAGGGGGTGTTGTACCGGGCGGATTTATACCGTTTCCGCCTTGCGGAAATGTAATACAAGCACTTCCCGCGGAATCCTGAACTGCAAAATAGTAGCTGACCGAAGTTCCGGGCGATTGACCCGGAATAATAAATTTCAAGGTATCATTGCCAGAATATGATGCGTTTAAAATGACATAGCTACCGTTATTCGTTTTATAATATACTCTCGAAATATTTGCTTCCATTCCCAATTTTACCGGGCTTTGTACCTTAAAGATCAGAAATTTGGCTGAGGTGTCATATCCTGAATTAGCAGGTTTATGAAGCACACTGATATATCTATCCGTTCCCCATGAAGCCAGAGCTATAATTGAAGCTTTAACAATATTTGTCAGATATGATAATTTAAGTTTATCGTAGGTTTCCTGCCGTGTATGGTAATAATAATTGAAAGTCCGTTCGATGGCAAACAATGCTTTATATCCCTTCTGCCAGAACGGGAGGTGATCGCTTGCTGTAGTTTCCGAAATGGTTTCAACAGGTAAAACCGGAACCTGATAGATATAAGATGCTGAGATAAAACCCGAAGATAAACTAACAGAAGCGTTATTTGTGTATAAATTATAAATGTTCAAACTGTTGGGATCGAAACCAATCATATCGAGGTTTAATACTCCCATTATCGAATCTCCGTTCGCATAAGCCGAATCAACATAAGCATAACTGCCAATCATCCAGTCTTCTTCTTCGTCGAAGGCTATAAATTTTATTGTATAATCGAGATTGAAGTTTGAAAGCAATCTTGCAGATTCCATCACTCCGCAAATTCCGGAGGCATTATCATCTGCACCGGGGATAGTATCCGTTGAGTTATTACTGTAATTATCATAATGAGCACAAACGATATATTGTTTATTAGGATATTTTATCCCTGTCTTTGTTGCGATAACATTAACACAGGTCGAATTATTTACCTGATACCTTGCATTTATTCCGAAACTGATAAATTTTTCGAAAATATATTGCGCGGCAACAGGATTAAAAGGGGAATTAGTTTTTCGCGAGATTATTCTCACAGGATTTCCGCCGACGGTCGTAACGGTATCACCGCTCAGTTCACGGTCATATTTAGATATCACCTGCGAAGACACAAGATTTTTTATTGAATCAATTTTCGGATAGAACAAATTCTGAGAATTCGCCGAACTGACAAAAGCGAAAATACAGACAAGAAAGAGTATTCTTTTTTGCATCTCTGATTCCTCCGGGGAGATAATTACAAATCCACTGAATTGCCGAAATGTATTCAGAAATTCTGAAATAATCAATACTGATTATATTTTATGTTACTTTCTTTTGCTTGAAGAGCAAGAAAAAAAAGAAATATAAAAACTGTAATAAAATTGCAATAAATGCAGTGTTGCAACTATAGAATTTGTTTTAGGAAATTTATTAATACTTCAAAATTCAGTCATTTTCGCAGATTTCGGCTTGGCACAGGAATTGCAATAGAATATGCTAAAAGAAATAAACAAAAAATTAAAAAACAAATAAAAAACAAAAATAGAAAGGTAACAAAAAATGAAAAAATTAGTCTTAGCAATCGTAACACTCGTCGTCTTAGTCTTAACACAAGACGTATTTTC
>JAPLFI010000546.1 GCA_026390755.1 Ignavibacteriota bacterium | reverse complement strand
TTATCCCCCGCATATTTTTTCTCACGCTCGGCATTTTTTTCAAGCCATTTTTGTTTTTCGTTTAAAAACTCCCTTAAGTCTTTTTTGTTCTCGGGTGAAAGAATTATCTTTTTTTTCTCGGTTTTGCTTTTATCAATGACGTCGCGTACTTCTTTCCGTGTGTCACTGATATCCTTGCCAATATCCTTACCCTCTTCCTTTACAATTTTGATTATGTCACTGATGTCTTTGCCGAGCTCTTTACCGATTTCTTTTCCGGCTTCACGGTCGTCGGTTTTCCTGTCGGGTTTTTTATCATCTACATCCTTTTTTTGTTTTTTCTCATCAGGCTTAACTTCTTTTTTATCACTTTCTGTTTTCCCGTCACCATATTCCTTTTCCCTCTGTTTTATAGTATCTTCATACTCCTTTTGGGATTTTAACATTTCCTCGTACTCCTTGGGCGATTTCGCTCCGGCGTTTTCCCATGGTTCCATAGGAATCAACGGAGGTAAATCTTTCCGCGGATTTCCGTCTTTATCCAAATAAGGGTTATGCGGAGGCGGTTTTTTGGGTGCAACAGGCGGAACTGGCTTTGGTCCTTTGCCGCTCCCTGCCAGTAGCGTTTCTAACAGCTTTATAATAGCCAGTGCTGCCGCTGAACCAAATAGAACCTGCCCTGCAGGCGGTGCGGGCAGATTCCCACCTTTGCTTGTTTCCGTTGAAGTGATTTCTATTTTTTCGTTGCTCTCATAAGCCGGTATCTGAAATGTTTTAAAAAATGCCCTGCCGTTACAGCATGTCATTTGTACTTCCACTTTTACCGCTTTCCCGTCCCAGTTGCTTATCTGTCTGTCCTTTCCGTTGTAATAAATCACTTCCGATTTTACACAGCCCGAAGTTTTGGTAACCACATAAAGACTGCCGCCGGGTTTCAAATCCGAAGGAACGGTTATCTCGCAATCGCAATCCCCTCCCTTCACATCCGCTGACAAATCAATACTATATGTACTTCTGTCTTTGCCTTCAGGTGCGCCCATCCAGCCTGAAATCTTATTACCTGCTATTTTGCCTTTAAATGTCCGTGGGTCCTGTATAGATACGGGTGACATCGAAGCAAGTGTATATTCATAAGATGTGTTTCCTGTAATATCAAATGATAAGTCCGAATTCAGTTTTCCCGTGAGTGTTCCTTTGCTGTCTGACTTAATATTACCCCAGCGGATTTTTGCATGAAAAGTGATGGTAATATCACCGGCAGACGAAATTGTAAAAGATACTTCATTGATTTCACTGATTAACTTTGCATCTGGTTCTACGTTTTTCTTTATCTTCTTTTGTTCACCACCTGGCTCAGACCAGGTTACGTCAACAGATTTCGGAGTAGTAAATTCAAACTTCCCTGTATGTGTACCCGCATACTGACTGAAATCCTGTGCATACGTAACTGACAAATCAAACAGTATCAGAAAAACCGTTAACCCGCAGGCGAAAACAAAAGTTTTGCTGAGTGAGTGAATAATATGTCTGTTAATTAGTTTCAATTATGTCCGTTTAAATTTTATTTCCGCAGGTAACGCAAAAGCTTGCGCCCTGCTTTAATTTTGCACCGCAATTATCGCAGAAGAGGGGGACTGACTGAGAATCCTTCTTCACGTTGGATTTCAATATATGACTTGTGTCAAATATTTTTTCAATTGCGGATAAAGAGTTAATATTATTCAGTGTCTCATACTGAATACACCCGTCAGTTTTTGAAAAATTGAAACAGTGATTTGTGAGTGCGGTAGAGCAAATGAACGCTAATGGCTTTGTTTCTAAAACGTTATCGCTGAGCGTTGATATTTCAATACCCGCAGATTTCATCCATGTATTCATAAACTCTGCACCCGCCTCAATGGAAAGAGCATTCAGCATCAGACTTTCTTCGCCTGTGTCGTTATTCTTTACCGCTAATAAAAATCCTTTTTCAAACAAATCGAGATAATTTTTCTCTTTGCCTTCAAGTTTGTAAATAAACGCAGATGGCAGAAGCCCTGTAATATTTGTAACTAACCAGCTGAAATCAGGCTTGCTTAACGAATCCTGCAAAAGCATGTTAAACTCTGCTGCCGTAAGTGCCGGCGTCGAAGATGCTTCGTGTTTCAGAGCATTCCTGCTGACGGCATATTTATAAGAATCTAAGATGTTTGCGAGAAGTATAAAAAATTCGTAATCCATAGTTTCCGGAAACAGCGGCTCATATTCATTGTCATTATCCATAAGTAAAAAAGTAGAAAGAAAATCTGTCAACTGTACATTTGTATCGCAGTATTGTATTCCGTATTCATTCTCATTGAATTTGGAGGCAAGTACGAAAGAATGATAGTCATCCGTACAAATATACATTTCACTTAAAGGAGTTGCCGGACCTCCGTTCCGTACCCGGTAAGTTACCGAGGGATTACAGAGTATTTTAAAGCAGGTAACCACATCCGGATTTCCGGAAATAGCTTTTAATTTTTCTGCATGTTTAGAAGGACTGGTACCATCCTGTATTATATTAGCAAACGGACTGATCAGGTTTGGCTGAAATCCTAAATATTCCTTTATAAGAGAATGAATATCTCCATTTTCTATCGTTATTAAAATTTCTCCGGTTTTCATATTATTCA
>JAPLFI010000089.1 GCA_026390755.1 Ignavibacteriota bacterium | reverse complement strand
CACGTTTTCAACAACCGCTTTGTATTCCGGCGTCAGTTCAATATGCCGCCTCGACATCACAATCCTCGCTGTTTCAAGCGCTTCCTCTAATCTGTACCGGACCGGCTCAGAGCCAAGTATATTCCATGAAAACGAATCAATCTTCTTCGGAGGAAATCCTCCGCCTGCAACGTTCGCAAAGATTCCCGCAATTGTTCCCGTATTCAGCATCGTGTTGATTCCGAATTTTGTATGGTCGCCTGCGATTGTTCCGAGAAACTGCATACCCGTATTTATCTGCTCACCATCCGCAATAACTTTTACTTTAGAGTAATTGTTTTTCAAATTACTCGTAACCGTATCCGCTCCGAAGTTAACAAAAGGGCAGGCGTAAGTATTACCGATAAATCCGTCATGCTGTTTGTTTACACAACTGTGGAAAAGTGAGCCCGAAATTTCACCCGAGACCTTTGAACCCCATCCTATTGAAACCGGTCCGTAAAGCCGTGAACCTGCTTTAACGACGGCGCCCTTGCCTATATATACCGGTCCCTTTATGTATGACAGAGGTTCCAGTACAGCATCTTCGTCAATGTAAATCTCGCCTCCGGCAGTATCTAAGATAACACCGGGGAAAACTTTAGCGGATTTACTTACAAATAAAAGTTCTGCGTTTTCACTGTTTTCCTTTGATAATTCAGACACTTCTGTGTTTTTCTCTTTATCGTGCGATTTATCTATCAGCCATGCAAGGTCAAGCCCCAGATTCACATCAAGTAATCTTAGTATATCCCACGGAAAATTTATTATATCGAAAAGAGTTTCAAACTTAAAATTTATATTATTAATGTCGCGTATATCGTCGAAGAAATTGTCGGAAAGCGGAAAAGATATTCTATCTTTTCTTTTATTTATCTCACCCGCCGAAAGTTTTGCAACTGCCACAGACCCCTGAATTACTAATTTTGAATCCGGTGACATTGTGTTCAAAGCCCAGTCAATCATTTTCTTAGTGAAAGAACATCTTCCGTTCAGAAAAAGTGTTTCCTGAAAAAGTTCTGCCGCGGGGATTTTATTTACTTTATTCGCGTTGAATTTAGACGTGAAATCTTTAAGCTCTTCCCGTACGAAAAGTATGACGTCTGAATTTTCTGGTAGAAAATTCTGTATTCTTTCTTTGTTTGAAAAAACACCTGTCTTTATGTCAAATGATGCGCGTAATAAAGTAAGGGGAGTTAACCTGTCGAAATGGCTGTCTTCAAAAATTACAATTTCCATATTTTTGTTATGCTAAAATGTCTTGAATCTTGTCCTGAATCTTGTCCTGAACCTTGTCCTGAACCTGTTTCAGGATTGTTTCAGGATTGTTCCAGTATCTAAATTAAAAAGCCAGTCGGATTAAATTTATTCCATCTGGCTTAAAAAGCTTGAGAACACATAAACATATAAGTTAGTCTGCGGTTTTTGCCGCAGGTTTTCCGTATTTCTTCATATACTTTTCAACGCGTCCTGCAGTGTCAACAATTTTCTGTGTACCCGTAAAGAACGGGTGGCAGAGAGAACAGATTTCAACCTTTATTTCCGGAACGGTTGAGCGGGTTGTGAATAAAACACCTCTGTTTTCACCGCAGTTGCAGATAACGTTGCACTTGTAATATTTCGGATGAATATTCTTTTTCATATAGATATTGCAATTTTAACTTCAAAACACCTAATTTAAGTATTTCCCTCGTATTTTTCAAGGAGATAAAATTTCGACAACTGTTCGCGCTCGCATCGTCATTCCGGTAGGTCGGAGATCCATCTGCTCATTATTGGAATCTTAAGCTGGAATCCATTATTCAACATATAGCTAAAGGTGCTGTAGGCGGGTTTAACTACGGAGCATTTATACCCCCGTTTATCAATATTTATATTGAATAACCATTTATTTTTTAGTAGGTTTGCATTAGTTTGCTGTTATTAACAGAGCGGGTGGATGATAATTCCTTGTCAAATTAATTAACTCGTAACTGTTAATCATAAACAAACATTATGAATACAATTAAAACTCCGCGAAAGCTCTTAAAAGCGCACGCTGTTTTTATATCTAAAAGCAACTTAAATCTATCATT
>JAPLFI010000166.1 GCA_026390755.1 Ignavibacteriota bacterium | reverse complement strand
GTAATGCAGGAATTTATTCCACTACGGGCGGAGATATTACAATATATACGGGAATAAAAAACATATCGACCGAAACACCGTCCGACTTTACGCTTGAACAAAATTATCCAAACCCGTTTAATCCTTCGACTACTATTCGTTCCAATCTGCCGAGGGCGGGGAGTGTGAGGCTGGCGGTGTATGACGTTATGGGACGGGAGGTTGAAACGCTGGTGAATAAAAGGCAGGCGGCGGGGAGTTATGAGGCGGTCTGGGACGGCACACGGTTTGCGAGCGGGGTGTATTTTTACAGGTTAACGGCGGAGGGGTTTCGGGAGACAAAGCGGATGTTGATGATAAGATAAAAGATGGTATTTGGTATATGGTATTTGGAAAAGAACTTGAGAGCGACTGCCACAGATATACACAGATTTTAAGAGCATTTTTTAAGAGAAAGAACAAAGAGCTATTTTACCTCGCCTGCCTGTCTGCAACAGGTAGACAGCAAACAGGTGTTTTATACAAGCAGACAGGTCGGGATTATTAATCAGGTAAAATATAATGTTATGAAAATATTTATCGGTAATAACCATTGTATAAAATATTATTTCGCTCAGAACCGATTTTGAAAGCAGATAAGAAGAACATAAAATGAAAGATAATATTAATGGCAAAACGATAGAGCAGGAATCAGAAATTACATGCCCAAACTGCGGATACAAAAAAAATGAAATCATGCCGGCAAACGCATGTGTTCACTTTTATGAGTGCGAAAATTGTAAAACAATGTTGAAACCATTACCGGGTGACTGCTGTGTATTTTGCAGTTACGGGACAGTAAAATGCCCGCCAATTCAATAATAGAATTTCCGCCCCTCTGAACTGCAATTACCGTGCCAAAACTTGCTACTGATTTAATTCCTGACAGTAAAATTCTCTGATTTGGAATTGATTATCGCTAAATAAGTAAATACATTTCAGTAATTAAATGGATTTTTAATCAAACCCCGGAGGAATTAAAAATGCAAAATTTAAACAAAGTTCGGCTCACGGCATTCCTGCAGTCAGTCGTTTTTTTATTTATTTCGGGCAGTGTTTTTGCCCAGTATTCCGATTGGACATCACCTGCTAAAATCACAAATGGTTACGTTGACAAAAATCCCGTTATGGGAACGCTTAGAATGGCGGACAGTTATTATAATATTTTATATGAGATGCTTGTCTTCGAGCGGCATAATGCGCCGAATTCCCGTATATGCGCGATGAAACTTTACGGGACAGGACCGTCTGACACTACCGTTTATATTACGCCCGAAACTAATACGAAAAATATTAATCCTTCTGTTGCGATGACCCGCGATTATTCAGGCTCGAATTCTTGTATGGCTGTCTGGCAGAAATTTGTAAACAATAAATGGATGCTCTATGGCAGTGTTTACAGGAATAATACTAACGTCTGGAGCGTGCCGTTCCCGGTTGACACAACAGCCGACTGCCTGAATCCGTTTATTTTCAATAATGACGCGGCTAATTATGTTCTCGTGTATTCGAGGAATAATGACATTATTTATAGAGTTTTCAATATAACTTCTAATACCGTTATTGTTGACAGCAACCTCACATCTTCCGAGCCGCTCGCATGCGGAAATCCGGCTATATGCGATATGAGTTTTTCGCAGGGCGATTTATATCTCACTTATGAGAGGGCAAATGTTTCCGGAGCAAAGGATAATTCGCGGGATATAATGTTAAAGAAAAAATACACTAATAACACTTGGTCTGCACCGGTGCTGATTTCAAACGGACGTAGTTCAAGAAATCTGCAATATGGACGCAGTTTTACCGTGTCATTATTTGCAATTTATGAAGGATATCAGACGAACGGCAAACGCTCATTATATGCATCGGCAATTTCGAGTAATCTTTCTTTTACTCACGAAACTGTCCTCGCCGATTCCAACGATAATTCGGGATATATTTCCCAGTTATTTTTTGTTGTAACAGATTCACCTGATTATTTTGGACAGAACATTGCCGGATGTGTAAGAAAAAAAGCGGACAGCACGCATGTAATGTCGGCATATTTCGGCGGCACTCCTACGAGACGCCTTAAATACGCGGGAGATACGTCTAAAACGCCCGTGATTGCGCTCGGATGCGGAATTAGACCTGCAATCAATATCTATAATCCAAAAGTATGGATGGTGTTTAATATTGATTCTGCCGGGTATTCAAATCTCTGGGCTTCATGGTGTGTATTTCCTGTCAATGATATTAAAAAAACCGTGGGTCAAATTCCGTCTGCGTTTGCATTGCATCAGAATTATCCGAATCCGTTTAATCCGGTGACAAGGATACGATATGATATTCCTGTTTGTCATTCCGGCGTAGGCCGGAATCTCGTAAAACTCCTTGTATATGATGTTGCGGGGCGGGAGGTTGATATGCTGGTAAATGAGAGGCAGACGGCGGGGAGTTATGAGGCTGTTTGGGACGGGACACGGTTTGCGAGCGGAGTGTATTTTTACAGGTTGAGTTCTGGAGATTTTATCGAAACCAAAAAACTTTTATTGATTAAATAAATAATACTTTTATGAAAACAATATTATTTCTGTTAAATGTTTTAATCCTGACAAATATTACATATCCGCAAACAGGATGGTATCTTCAAAACTCAGGTGCGGGAGGTAGTTTTAATACTGTATATTTCATAAACGACCAAACCGGATTTGTATCAGGCGGCATCACTATTTTTAAAACTACAAACGGCGGTATAAGCTGGACAGGTAAAATATTGCCGGATACATCAATAATATATTCAATAAGATTCGAAAATCAGTTAACAGGATATGCCTGCGGAGGACGCGGCGTGAATAATTATGTATCATATCAATATCTATTTAAGACGACAAATGGAGGAGATAACTGGACAAAAATATTAAATACTTCCGGATCAATGACGACAGAATATTTCTATGATGTTTACTCACAGAATAATTTTATTTGTCTGGCAGATGGCGGCTTTGGTTCAATGGCTACAGTAGGTTCAGTTATATGCTCAACAAACGGCGGGGTCAGTTACCCTTATTACTTAAATATGTATGATGAAAGTTTTGATAAACTGAGTTTTATCAATTCACAGACGGGTTGGGTATCCGCAAGAAAAGAAACAGATACTCAAGTCGGAGAAAGAAGAATATATAAAACAACAAACGGCGGAGCTAACTGG
The DNA here is from genome assembly GCA_026390755.1 of Ignavibacteriota bacterium. Classification (GTDB taxonomy): domain Bacteria; phylum Bacteroidota; class Ignavibacteria; order Tepidaquicellales; family Tepidaquicellaceae; genus JAPLFI01. Next base: position 136 of record JAPLFI010000166.1, on the reverse strand, counting down.
ACACTGCAATTTAATGATGCTTCGCAATATATGGGCTATTCTTCATTGATGAATGTCCGGTTCATAAATTCAAATACAGGGTTTACTTTATACAAGGCACGTGAAAAAGCAAAATTTGCTAAAACTACAAATGGCG
>JAPLFI010000191.1 GCA_026390755.1 Ignavibacteriota bacterium | reverse complement strand
TGCATGCTGAAAATTGATGAGAAAGAAATCGCGGATGCAATATTAAATAAGTGTTAAATCGGAAGTAACTACTTCTACATCGTAAGTAATTTTATTTCCCCAGAATTCTCATAACATATTTCCCAAGCATATCGAATTCGAGATTTACTTTATCACCTATATTAAGAAATTTGAAATTAGTCACATTATAAGTATGCGGGATTATTGCGGTTTTAATTATAACAGATTTTTTCGTTTCCTTCGTTATGGCGGCAATCGTCAGGCTTATACCATTAATCGAAACGGAACCCACATATATGACATTTTTTTTAAAAGCGGAGGAGAATTCGAAGAAAAACTCCCAGCTGTCTTCAAGTTTCTTAATATCTTTAACGATTCCCGTTGTATCAACGTGACCCTGAACAATATGTCCGTCCAGACCGGCGCTTAATACCATAGGCTTTTCAAGATTTACGTATGAGCCTTTCGAGAGTTCACCGAGGTTTGTTTTGCTTAAAGATTCATTTACAGTTGTAAATTCGAAATTATTTTTTCTAACGGCTTCAATAGTCATACAAGCGCCGTTTATCGCCATGCTGTCACCTTTCCTGCGGTCTTTCAGATAGGTTTTCGAATCCGCTTGTACTGTGAAGCATAAACTGTCTCCTTTCGGAGTAATTTTAAAGATTTTTCCCATTCCCGTAACAATTCCTGTAAACATAATTAGTTGTTTTTATAATATAAAATTACATCGTCGTCTTTGCGGCTGATGTTTATTAAATTTAGTTTTTTTGCTTTTGATAAACTGTGAATTTTAAAATCTCTGAACACTGAAATGCCATTGCCGATGATCTTAGGAGAAACCATTACAATGGCATCATCAAATAGATTATCATCAACAAAAGATGAGAAGACACATGCCCCCCCTTCAACTAAAACACTGTTAATACCTGAAGAGTATAATGCTTTCAATAATTGCCGGAGCTGGATTTTGCCGTTACGTGAAGGAATTTTAATATAGTTAATTCCCTTTATCGGACGGGCAGATGATGATGTAACGATATAGGTCAGCGATTTACAGCTATCCTTGAATATTTTAAGATCCGAAGACAGAGAAAGGTCACGGTCAATAACAATTCTTTTCGGATTCCGACCGACTGCAGAACGAACAGTTAAAGACGGGTTGTCAAATTCAGCCGTATTTTTGCCTATCAGAACAGCATCATAAGAAGCTCTGAGCTGATGGGCTAGCTCTCTTGATTTATTGCCGGTTATCCATTTTGAACTAAAATCATTTAGAGCAATCATACCGTCAATACTTTGCGCAACCTTTAATGTAACGTAGGGGATATGCTTTGTTATGGATTTAATAAAAAACCGGTTGAAATGCAGGCAATCACCTTTTAATATATCAGTTACCACCTCGACACCTGCTTTTTTAAGTTTTCTTATACCGATTCCTGAAACGAGGGGATTCGGGTCAGGGATACCGATAAACACTTTTTTAATGCCCTCTTTGATAATCAGGTCAGCGCAAGGGGGTGTTTTTCCGAAATGGGAACATGGTTCAAGATTCACGTACAACGAAGCATTCTTCAATCGGAATCCATTCTTTTTCGCTATATTTATAGCATTCACCTCTGCATGATGTCCGCCAAAGTATTTATGATAACCCTTACCGATTATTTTACTTTCGTTTATAATAACACAGCCGACAAGGGGATTGGGCGAAACTTTGCCTTGTCCTCGTGATGCCAGATTCAGGCATTTCTTCATCATTAATTCATGTTCGTCCATTTCAGTGCAATTTATTTTTTAACAGCGTCAAAATACTGTCTTTTGAATCCCTGTAATAAATATATGATAAGCAATCAAATTTCCTGACATTAAATAATGCTGAGGCACGTTCAAAAAACTCCAAATCATAAGAATAGACATTTTTGAATCCTTCGAGGGTTTTGAAAACTTTTGATTTTCCGAAAAAAGTGGCACCGATAATACATTTATCCAGATGAATTAATTTTTTCCTGTTCCTTGCATCCGGCACATAGAAATCCTTTTCATTTCCAACGAGAACAGCGGGGCTGTGAATCAAATCAACTGATTTATTTCTTTGCATAAAATTGATTCTGGCTTCAAGATGGTCAGGTTTATATTCATCATCGGAGTCCAGAAATGTTATAAACCGGCCGGAGGCTAAACGAAGTCCTGTATTTAAAGAGCGCACGGGAAGCCTGTTTGAATGTCTGAGATATTTAATAAACGAATATTTCTTCAGAACGGGGAAGAGAAGATTTTCAGGTTTATCTTCACTGCCGTCATCAATTATGATGATTTCATAATCCGTAAAAGTTTGCGCGATAACCGAATCCAAAGCGCGCATAAGTTTTTTTCTTCTGTTAAAGACGGTAATAACAACCGAAACAGAAGGGTTTGATACATTCATGCCGGGCATTTCAGTTTTCAATTATAAACACTTACTCCTCTTCTGACCCATAGTTTTGGGTCAAAAGTATAATTATCTTTCCAGATTTCGAAATGAAACGACTGACCGTTGAGGTTTTCGTCCGTTTCGGCAATTAACTGTCCCGGTACTACATTATCACCTTCCGACACGGAGATATTTCTGAGAATTGCATATACGGTTCTGAAGCTATCATCATGCTTTATGATTACAACATTCCCGAATCCGGGGATAAAAAAAATTTTCTCAATTATACCTGAAGCGACTGATTTTACGGGTGAACCCAGAGCAACTGATACATCAACTCCGTTGTTAAACAATATTGCGCCGGTTTCGGCGCTTGTGGATTTACCGTAATCCAATATAATATCAACGCTTTGAACCGGCATTATGAGCATGCCTTTAAGAGACGGGAAGGGTTTGTTTCCATAATCGGGAATATCATTTGTCTTGTATTCGGATTCAGTATTCAGTCCATTTAATTTCTCTTCAACAGTTTCCGTCAGTTGTTTTATTCTCTGAGCCTGCCTCTGATTACTTTCTATCAGCGACTGATAATAACGGACGGAATCTTCCGCCGATAGTTTCTCCGCAAGCAATATTTGTTGGTCCTCTTTATTTGTTTTTATATATCGCCTTAGTTCTTCTTTTCCGAAAGACGAAAGTTTCTTTTTTTCAGAAAAAATATACTCTTCAGATTTAATTGCCCTGAATTGATTCTTCCTCATTGAAGAAAGCTTATTCAGGTACCTGAGCCGGGCATAGAAGTCATTCAGTGAGCCTGAAGTAAAAAGCAGCTGAACGGTATAATCCGAGCCGTACTTATAAAGCCAGATAATTTTTTTACTGAATTCGGTTTTAAGTTTTTCAATTTTATCCCTCTGGTTAATTATTTCCGATTCCTGTTTAATTAGGTCATTTTTGCTTTCTTTTGGATCGCTGATTCCCTCTATGATTTCCGCGAGTGCCTTTATTTTCTCTTCATATCCTTTCAGTTTGGATCTGAAAATACCGAGACTATTGGTATTTTCCATTATCCGGTTTTCGAGAATTTCAATTGAAAGTTTGTAATATTTTATCTGAAGTAATTTATCTGCGCGATAATTATAATCCGCATGAGCAATTGAAGTAAATAAAAACAAAAGGAATATATTTAAAAATTTGATTTTCAATTTTTCATTTTAACCGTTTTTCTTACATTATTATCGAGTATTTTGCCGAATATTTTATCGAATTCAGCCCAGTCAGTTTTTAAACTAATACCAACATAATAAATTGTGTGATTACTTAGTAAGTCAGAAAAGAGTGACAGTTTTACGGAATCTTTTTCCGTTGTTATCAAAAAAGTTCTTAAATGTGAAGAACTTTTTAAAACTTGTCCTGAAGTTATTTCAGGAAAGTTCTTAAGGGAGTTATCGTTTACTTTCAGAATATTATCGAAATCTTTACGTGTATATTCATGGTGATCATTAAAAGAGTAATGGGCAGTACTTTTAATTCCGATAAGATTCAGTGTATCCTTAAAGCTGTCATCAGACGCTATTCCCGAGAACGATATTGAATTTTCAGGAATTTCATCAATTTTCTTTCCGTTCAGGCCGAACAAGCCTCGGACGACGTACTCTGCTTCTAATACAGGTGTCGCCGGAAATTTTTTTGTAAGGTCTTCAAAAAATTTCTTAGAGATTACATTTAAAGTCGAAAAGCATTTAGTAATATCTGTAAACTTATTATTCAGAATTATCAGATCGGCACGTTTCAAATTGCCGAAACGCTCCCTTAAAACTCCGGAGGGAATACAAAATGAAGTAATGAATTTATCCGTATAATATTGATGACTATCAACAAGTACAATATCGAAATCCCTGTGAACTTTTCTATGCTGAAAAGCATCATCCAGAAGTATAATATCGGCAGAAAAGTTATTGAGAATAAATTCAACGGCGCGAACACGATTGCCGTCGGCAACGGTATAAAATTTACCCGGATATTCCGCAATAAGCTTTTTTGATATCATCATCAGTTCATCGCCGGATTCAGCGCAATCTGATTTGATGCTGTTCCCGTCGCAAACGAGTGTAAGACCGCGTGATGAGCGTTTGTATCCGCGGGATACTATACCGATTTTATAACCTTTGCTTATCAGCCGTTCCGCAAGTGAAATGATGAAAGGTGTTTTTCCAGTTCCGCCTGTAGTTAAATTCCCGACGGATATTACAAAAGGACTTTTTCCCGCATCTGCTTTTAAAAAGTCCTTATTTGTTTTGAGAAATGAAATATCATAAAGCAGGTTCCTTACGCCGGTTACGGCGCAATACAATAATGAAAAAGGAATAAAAATATATTTGAGTATCAACAGCATTAATCTGCAAAAAGGACTTTTTCCGCTATATATTCGGCGGCGGATTTAATTACGGGCATAGATTTGAAAACATTTCTCAATTCACCGAAACCTGCCTTCATCTTATTCCTGTATTCAGTGTTCTTAAGGACTTTCACTGTTTCATTGAATAAATTTACAGGCGTAAAATCTGATTGAATAAACTCCCTTATAATACTTTTCCCCAGCACAATATTAACGAGTGAAATATAATCAAGATTAATCAGCGCCCGTCCGATTAAATAATTTGCTTTACCCGCTTTATAAACGGCTGAAAATGGAGTCCCGAGCAGGCCTGACTCGAGATTAGACGTACCGACCTTGGTTATAACGAAATCAGAATTGAGAATGGTTTTATAGTTATTGCCGTTATCGCCGGATACAATTTCGAAGTTTCTGCCTCCGGTAATATTTTCGATAACAGTATTATCCGTATTATCTGACCGCAGAATATTTATACGTGCGGAGAAATTTTGGAGAATCAAATCGGCTGTTTTTACTAATCCCGGGAGAATTTTCAGGACTTCTTCATTTCTGCTTCCCGGCATAAGGGTAATGACGGGGAGTTTTGACTGTTGTTTTGTATTCTTAAGAAGAAAACTGTCAATTCGGCTGACAAGAGGATGACCGACATAAAAAGCGTTAACTCCTTCAGCTCTGTAAAAGTCAACTTCAAACGGAAAAACAACAAGCATAAGGTCAATCAGAGTTTTAATTTTCTTAACACGGCTCTTATGCCAAGCCCACACCTGCGGCGAAATGTAATAGATAATCTTCCCTTTATACTTATTTCTGATTTTTTCAGCCAGACGAAGATTGAAACCCGGAAAATCAACGAGTATAACAGCGTCGTACCCGGAAGAAAGTATATGCCTCGCTGTTTCGTTTAATTTCTTTTTAAGAAATGATGCGTTTTTCAAAACGCTTAGCAAGCCGATGAAATTTATTTCGTTGTAATGGCTGAACAGCGTAACATTCTCGGATTTAAGGAATGAGCCGCCTATACCGCTGAACAGAATATTCCCGTCGATTTTCCTGATATCCTTAACAAGCGCAGAAGCGTGCATATCCCCCGAAGCTTCACCGGCGAGAATAAAAATATTTCTTTTTAGGGGACACACATTTCAGAGTCTAAACGTTATGCCTCCGCCTCCGGTTACGTAAACGGAAGACCCGTACGAAGTAAAGACGGAGTTCACCTTGGATTTTATTGTAATAAATACTGAATTTGTAAGAACAATTTCACCGCCGATGCCGATATTAGCGCCGAACCTGAATTGTGTTGCCGAAAGATAAGTATTCTTTGGAGTATATCCGGCGCTCTGCTTGAATATATACGTGCCAAGACCGGCTTCGATAAATAATGAAGACCTGTAACACGGGGGACGGAAATAATATCTTGGTCCGACTGTTGCTTCAAAATAGCCGGCTGCGGGAGCGCCCGAGTCTTTTGCTGAAAGGAAATTATATTTAAATTCAGCATACAGGGCAACCTCGCGGTTCAATCTGTAGGAAATATCGAATCCGGCATTAGGGCTGGTGTAATAGTTATCGTTCAAAATTCCGAACTGATACATAAATCCGCCCTGAGCCGTAATCTGCCAGAAATCCTTGATTTTAAAACCTTTAAGGTCGGGGTATTTTTTCAAAAGATCGTTTTGAGAGAAAATGTTACCGGAAATCATTAATAAAAGAATCAGAACTAAAAGCTTTTTCATAAAAATAAATTTGATAAATTAAGTTGATAATCAATTATGTGCAAAGATAGTTATTTTGTTATTATTACAAAAGATAAAAGAGACTGTATGATTCAAGGATTAATTAAAGAAAAAGAAATAAATGAGAATGATTGAAGAGGTAATTATTATCGCCTGAAGAGATCTTTTTTCGGATCTTAATCCTTCTTTTATGTCAAATATCAGATCAGTCTTTATTTCAGCGGGTAAACT
>JAPLFI010000360.1 GCA_026390755.1 Ignavibacteriota bacterium | reverse complement strand
GGATTGGTCAACCGCAGGAAGACTAAAAGACGGGGAACCGTTTGAAGAGGACGATTCATTAGGAAATCACACTTATTTATCCATAAAAGGCTCTTTTAAATGGGGAAGAAACTTAAAACCTGAATATGTATGGTTTAACGGTACAGCAGGGCATTATCTTCTCGGAGATATAGTGACGGATACTTCCAAACCGTTAAAACTCAACACCCTGAACGGTTCTTACAATGACAAAGAATCTAAAATCATCCCTGTAAAAATACACAGAGCAAAACAGCCATACGATCCTATTAACAGGATACTGATTCAACCTAAATTATTTGCAGATACTAAAGGAGAAGGTGCGCTCTGGAAAGATTTTGACTGGAAACGTGCTTCAGAAGTAGGAATGAAAGATGTGAATCTTCCGTTCAGCGGCAGTATATCTTTCATCAGGACACAAATGTACTGGCCTGTTAACCACATGGTCTCATCAAAAGATAAATCAGTTAAATGCACAGAGTGCCATACAAGAAACGATAGCAGACTGGCATCTCTGAAAGATTTCTATATACCCGGCCGAGACTACAATGCATTTGTGGAATTTTCAGGTAAAACAATCATAATATTATCAATTTTTGGTGTCGCAATACACGGTACAATTAGAATTTACTCTTCAAGAAAAAAAAAAACGATAAAAAATAATGTTGACAAAGGTATATATCTATAAAAGTTTTGAACGTTTCTGGCACTGGATGCAGGCGTTTCTGATTTTCTTTCTTGCCGCAACCGGTTTTGAAATTCACGGTTCTTATTCTTTCTTCGGATATGAAAACGCAGTTAATTATCATAATATTGCGGCTTACGCTTTTATTATTTTAATAGTGTTTGCAATATTCTGGCACTTATCAACGGGTGAATGGAAACAATATTTACCGACGGCAACTCATCTTAAAGCTCAAATTAACTATTATTTGCTCGGTATTTTTAAAGACGCGCCGCACCCTACAAAAAAAACAGTATTGAGCAAACTTAATCCACTTCAAAAATTAGTTTACCTCGGTCTGAAAATTCTTGTAATTCCGATTATGGTTCTTTCGGGTTTACTGTATATGAACTACAGGTATCCTCATCAAGCCGGTATAGAAGGTTTACGCGTCGGTTCACTCGAACCTATTGCAATTATACATACAATCGGAGCTTTTATGCTACTGGCATTTATCATAGTTCATCTCTATTTAATAACAACGGGTGGTACAATTACTTCCAACCTGAAAGCTATGATAACAGGCTTTGAAGATATTGAAGATCATAAAACAGAAAATGAAAATACAATAGATATTGGAAATATTAAAACACAGGATAGCACAATAAATCCTGATATTATGTAAAACAAGTAATTTATTAAGCACAATTTAATTTATATGAGCGAAACAAAATACATGAACCCTTACCTTGCAGGTTTTTTGCTCGGTTTATTACTCCTTATAACCGTTTTTATTACCGGAAGAGGTCTTGGGGCAAGCGGAGCTGTGAAAAGCGGTGTAGTTGCTATAGTAAATACCATTGCACCGTCACATACAAACAATACACATTTCTATAAGGAGTATTTCGAAGAACATTCGGGTAATCCATTGAAAAACTGGCTTGTTTTTGAAGTTATAGGAGTGGTTATAGGCGCATTTATTTCCGGTCTGATTTCAAACAGGCTTAAATTTACTTTGGAGCACTCACCAAAAGTTACAAACAATATTAGAATTATCACCGCTTTGCTCGGAGGAGCTTTGTTCGGATTTGGAGCACAGTTAGGAAGAGGCTGTACAAGCGGAGCCGCTTTAAGCGGTATGGGAGTTCTTTCGGCAGGAGGTATAATTACTATGCTCGCGATATTCGGAGGAGCTTATGCTTTTGCTTATTTTTTCAGAAAACTGTGGATATAATAATAGGAGAATAATATGGCACCATTAGTTCCCGATATAATCGGAAATGAATTAAATTTTATAGTCGCAATTCTAATTGGAATTGCATTTGGTTTTATTTTAGAACAGGCTGGTTTTTCCACTTCAAAGAAACTCGTCGGTTTATTTTACGGATACGACTTCACTGTTCTTAGAGTATTTTTTACTGCGGGGATTACGGCTATGATAGGCGTAATAGCGCTCGGTCATTTCGGTATGCTTGACCTGAACCTTATTTATATAAATCCGACTTTTATATGGTCTGCTATAGTCGGCGGACTAATAATGGGACTTGGCTTTGTTGTCGGCGGATTTTGCCCGGGTACGAGTGTTTGTGCGGCAGGTATCGGAAAGATTGATGCTATGATTTTTGTCGGCGGTTCTTTTCTTGGCGTATTTGCATTTGCCGAGGGTTATCCATTGTTTGAAGGTCTTTATAAAGCAGGTAACTGGGGCTCGCCAAGAATTTTTGAGATAATGGGAATGTCACAGGCATTATTTGCTTTCCTGCTCACATTTATGGCGGTTTTTGCTTTCATTGTTACGACAAAAATAGAGGAAAAAGTTTCAGGTAAAAAGAATCCTGAATTTCTGCCTGTAAAATTATATGCAAGCCTTGCCGTCATTGCTGTATTGATTGGTGTTTCAGCATTTGCATTACCGAACAGGCAGGAATATATTACTAATCAGGCATCGGATGAAACAAAATTATCTGCTTATAATCCCAAGACAATGACTATTGATGAACTTGCATTCAGAATAATTGATGATGACCAAAAGATACAGATAATTGATTTTCGTACTCCTGAGCAATTCAAAGAACTTAATTTACCTAATTCGGTAAATTTATCCACCGAGAGCATGTTTACAAAAGATGCTACGCAGATGCTATTGACAAATCATAAAAAAAGGGTTTTCCTTGCTGATGATGAAGTTACAGAAAAAAGAGCCGCCTTTATAGCTGAAAAGCTTGGATTTGATGAAATATATATCGTTCCAGGCGGATTAAATAGTTTTAAAGATAATATACTAAATTTTAAACCGCCTGAAAAGATAGGCTCTAAACAAGAGTCTGACACATACGCATTCAGGGAAAAAGCAAGTAAAATAATCCCCGGAATAATTGAAGAAAATAAACTTAAACAAACTCCAAAAAAGAAAGAAACAAAAAGAACATTAGGCGGATGTTAGGAGCGATAAAGGGTAAACGATTTTCAGCCTAATTGACCTCACAAGTGAAGCTGATTTTTTATTCTGTTACCGATTTTATGATATTCTCGGTTTCATCCGTTGCTCCCTGCATAACTTCTTCTACCAGACCGCCAATTTGTCCGGCAAGGAGTCCGGAATTCATTCTTGAAATATAAGTATTGCCGTCGGATTTTTCATAAACAGAAAACCTGCAAGGCATCAGTGATGAATACAGTCTTTCATCATCTTTCGTCAATAATCTGGATGAATATTTGGGATTGCAGAGCTCAAATACTTTAACGGGTAATACGTCAACACCGCTTTTTTTCATGGATTCCTGCAAATCATGAATAACTGAGATTTTCCAGCCATTTACTGTAATAGTATCAGTAAGTTTGCCGACTGTTTCCGTGAAATTATAACGGCTTTTGCTTTCAATGAACATGCCGTTACTGGTGATTTGCGCATATGACGATATTTCCCCCGCTAAGAAAAGGATAATGACAAAGATTATTTTTTTTAGATACATATTTTTATTTAAAATATTTAAGTTATAGTGAATATTTGTTTTATTGTTGCTATTAACAATCAATATTACTATTTTTATATAAAATAAAAAGGATAATAATAATGCAAATGGAAATATTTTTCGAAGACGGGAAAAAAGTAAATGCTGATTATAACGGTCATGTAATAAAAACTGACCAGCCGTTACAGGCAGGCGGAAGAGGTACTGCTCCAGCACCGTTTGATCTTTTTCTTGCTTCAATCGGTACTTGCGCGGGAATTTATGTTAAATCTTTCTGCGACCAGAGGGGAATTCCAACGGATAAAATCAGGATTATTCAGACAATGGATTACAATCAGGAAACAAGATTAATCGGCGGAATCAAATTAGAGATAAAACTTCCGGCTGATTTTCCCGACAAATATAAAGACGCGGTAATAAACTCGGCAAATTTATGTGCTGTTAAGAAACATCTTGTGAAAGCTCCGGAAATAAAAGTGACAGCGGTTATAGAATAGATAAAAAAACGGTAATAAAACTAAACAGCCGGGGTAAAACACTCCGGCTGTTTTGTTTACTATGATTTATATACTGATTAGAAATTCCAGTTGAATGACAGATGTCCGAGTACGGTGCTGAGACCGCTTGTGCTTCCGCTGAATTCAGACTGTATCAGGCTCGGATTTGCGGCGACTAATTGCTTATCAAGAGCTGTTTCGAATGCCAAATTTAAACTCATTCTTGTATTGAATTTGTAACTGCCGCCAAATGTTAAGTGATTCTCAACTATTGCCGGGAAAACAGGAAATACAGTTGATTCCGGGACAGGATTACTGCCGTAGGCGTAGCCAAGCCTTAGAGTGACTTCCTTTGCAACATCGTATTCACCTCCGACTTTCACAATAAATGCGTCTTTCCAGTTAAGCGGAAAATCGTAATTAAAGTTTGTACTGCCTATCATTTTATTTATATTAGCGCTTGTGCCGTTCGTCATTCTGATTTCCATTTTGTCAAATGCACTTTTCCAGTTAACCCATTCGGCATCAAATGAAAGCCGGACAACTTTTGAAGCATTATACGACATTCCAAGACCGATTGACTGCGGGAGTTTCATCCCAACTTCAAGGTCGTATTGAGCGGCAACTCCTTGTGTCAGGTCAATACCCATTTGCGCAAAATTGATACCTATGTATTTAAATGCCGTATCCAGCGGAGCTCCGGTTGTGCCGGGCTGGGAATAAAAGCCGACTACTGCACGTCCCATAGCATCTTCAAACTGTTTTGACATATCCATCGTCGCTTTTCCGTTTTTGTAAGTAAGTGTCGTAGGGAGCGTATAATTCAAACCAAAAGAAACGGTTTGATTCGGTTTCCATGCAAGTCCGATTTTTCCGCCCCAGCTGACAACATTAAGTTTGCTCATATCAGCAGAAGCAATTACCTCGCTGTACCCGAAGCCCCCCAGCGATGGAGACATTGAAAATAACTGTCCGAAAGTGGCAGTCGGCATATTATTGGGACTTCCCTGCATGACGGACGGATTTAAGCCGAAAGGCATAGAAAATTCCATCATACTGTAAACGAAATGTGCTGAAATTCCGGCTGAAAACTGCTCATTAAATTTATAAGCAACAGAAGGTCCGCCCTGCATAACTGCAAATTTCGAATGGTAAGTCTGCTCAATATAGTCGCCTTTAACGGGATAATACTTTCCGCCGTTCACTGCGTATGTCTGAGTACGGTAAAGTTCATTTTTTAGAGAAAAATCTGCACCCATACCTCCCTGTGTGAAAAATCCTATACCCCATGTAAACGGAGCATCATTCTTCTTTGATTTATTTACGTAACCTGCCGAAGGAAGAGGAAAAAGATTTTTATCGCCGTTTTTGTCATTCAGCGTGTTTTTGAAGTAAGTGCTTGGCGCCATCAGCGATATGTCAAGATTCAGCGCAGATGAATTCAGGAATGACAACCCTGCTGGATTTGTCATCATAAGTTCGGGAGAATCAAAAGTCCCGATTGTCGTACCGGCGCGTCCCATGCTGACGGCATCATAACCGATGAGCCGAGTGCCGTTTTGAGCGAACAAACCTGCCGCAATAACAATAAACACAATTAAAAAAGTAAATTTTTTCATTTTTTTTAAGTTAAATTATGAAATATAGAATGTGAATAACACATAATTCAAACGGAAAGTATATTTTTTAATTTTTATAAATGCTAATATCAATTTTCGTTATTAACAACTTATGAAAATCGGTTTTAATTGTCAATAAGCATGTATTTGCATATAAATCGGTGTGGAATTCCAGTGTGATATGATAAAAATTCCGGCTGGCCATAATCAAAAGGTCAGCCGGCTTGTAAAATAGAAATTAATTCTTTTGTTTCAGGAGAATATCATTTATTGCCTTAACAAATCCTTCTTTTTGCATAGCTCCGGCTGACATCTGCGGCTGACCTGATTTGGGAATAAACAGAATTGAAGGAATACTCCTGATTCCGAAAACAGAAGCGAGTTCCTGCTCGGTTTCAGTATCAACCTTATAAATATTGATTTTTCCGTCATATTCGTTTGACAGTTCCTCAAGAACAGGAGCCACCATTTTGCATGGTCCGCACCAGTCAGCGTAAAAGTCAACGATGCACGGACGGTCACCTTCGAATTTCCATTCCTTGTTAACTTCGTAATTGAATACTTTCTCTTTGAATGTTTTTACTGTTAAATGTTCCATTTTTGTATTTTTTGTTTTTGT
>JAPLFI010000322.1 GCA_026390755.1 Ignavibacteriota bacterium | reverse complement strand
CGGCCGCCGCCGAGAGAGAAATACGGATACCCGCGCATACCCGGCAGTCCCGCCGCATAGAAGTCATAAAAACTATCTACTTTCTTTCCGAATATTACCGCGGTGCGGAGTTTCAGAGCTATCGTGTGCTTGCTGTTGAATAATCCGATTGCTTCGCGCCAGGTTGCATCAACCTTATGAAGTTTATTGTCATTATAAATTGTCGATACATTTCCATTATCATCAACCTGTAATTCCGGATTAATTCTGCTCGATTCATATTCATATCTCACATTTATTTTCCTCCCGACCGGGTTAATATCCATATTCCGGTTTCCGATGGATCGGTCGTATGCATATTCAAACGCTATACTATTCGCACGGAAATAATCCTGCGATGAACCGCGAACATATATACCGCTTTGCGGAAGTACAAAACCGTCTATACTCGAAGCGTATTTAGATAAAGTGTAGAGTACTTTAAAATCGTGATTGTAATTAATCAGTTTAAATGCCGCGGCAAGTTCAAGAGAAAGAAGGTCATAAGCCACTCCAACGCTTAATGTATCAACTCCCGCATAAAGCAAAGCATCAGCTTTTCTTGATACATTATAACCGCTTAATGATATCTTGGGTGAAAAATTTAACTTTTTAGCGAACCATCTCCCCGCAACCGGCATACCGTTATCATAATTGAATTGAAGGAATATATCTCTTTCTGCGCGTCTGTTAATGGCAAAGCCTCCGAAAATTGAAAAGCGATTCATTATTTCATCAGAATAAATATAAAAACCCGGTTTAAAAGCGTCCAGTATATTGCCGTCTTTGGAATAATTGTCAAATCTGATTAACGGGAAAATTGATAGTTGTGTGAAGATGCTCTTGTATTCTTTGCTTTTCTTATATTCAATATTTTTATCGTTAAATCCTTTAATTTTTTTCCAGTCAAATTTGCTGTTATCGAGTGACAGAGAATTTTCCGGATTACTGTATTGTTTTACGAGTTCATCGGGTCTTGAATAAGATCCGAATTCTGATGGTTTCCTTTCTAAATAACCTTTTATCTCCGCGATCTTATATCCCGATGATGTATAATTAGCATATACAAGATTGAAAGCCTTATTGTTATTTCCGTCAACAGAACCTGTTACCGATGGCATGAAAGCTCCGCCTGTTACGTTTGTTAACTGCAGTATCTCTTTGCTTTCAAAATCGTATGAAAAAATGTTGAATATTCCCGTCCTGTCAGATGAGAAATAGAGCTTTTTGCCGTCGTCTGAAATGAAAGGGTTACGGTGATCATATTTCTCGTTCTCAAATAAAAATGTTATTTCCAGTGTTGTGAGGTCAATCTTGGCTATACTTCTGTAATCTTCAAGCGAATAATCGAAAATAATAAATTTACCGTCCGGAGTAAAAAGAGGGTCATATATTTGCTCTCCGTTTTTGAAATCCGTCAGTTTAATTTTCTTATCAACATTAGCGTCTGCTTTGTACAGATTCAGTGTCCCGTCACTGCTTACGACAAAACAAATCAATTTGCCGTCGGAAGAAAATTTCGGAGAAAAAGCGCGAAGTTCTTTACTGAGCCTTGTTTCTTCTTCTTTATTCACATCATAAATATAAAGGTCAAATAGAACATTTTCATCAATGTTCGGCGGGGAATTTCTTTTTGCGTATATTATTTTCTTCCCGTCAGGTGACCAGCCGTAGTTTGATGAAACCGGCACGGCTACTAATTTCGATTCCTTTGTCTTAAAGTCGTATATAAAAAGTGCTGTCTTTCCGAAATCACTGGTTTTATTTGAAAGATACAGCATCTTTTTCCCGTCAGGCGAATATTCCGGCATTAAATTTGCGAATCCCTCATCAAGTATGATATTCCCTTCCAACAGCGATGCGCGAACCTGTTCAAGACGGCTTTTATAATCATCCTGCAAATATTTCTTCCATTCATCATACAGTGCGTTTCCGTCCTTATTTAAATGCTTCTCGATGGCTTTGTCAACGCTGAATACGGTGAATTCTCCGAGGCTCTTTGTTATGTCCTTCAGCTTATCCTCTCCGTATTTCATGGAAATGTAACGCGTAAGCGCAAAGCCCGAATTGTAAATGGATTCCGCTTTTAAACTCGTGATTGATGAAAACTGTCCCATTTCATTCCACGTCAGCATATCGTTATCAATTACCCTGGTTCTGAGTATCATATCCCTGTGCGAATCCCAGTAATCAAATCCGAGCTGCTGGCGCTGATATTGCGCAGTGCCTTCTGCGAACCAGGCCGGTACACCAACTCCGGAAATCGGATATGATATGATTGTATTCGGATAACCGTATAACACATCCGGACGTCTTTCTTTCTCGTATGTAATTACCTGCAGATAAATTGCGGGTATATTTTTTGTGAATTTTAATGCGGCTTGGATTTGTATCATGTGTGTATATTCGTGCGTTATGACATTTCTGAGCCAGTTATGGGTGCCGCGAAATTCAAAATCAAGCGCCGAAGCAAATATCTCAATTCTGCCGCCGTAATAATCAGTTGCACCGTTCGCGATGTCCGAAAGGTCGTTAATGATGAATGCAACTTTATCCTTGGGCTCGAAATTGTAAAGAGATGTTACGGGTCCGTAAATCTCTTCTGCGATTTTAGCCGTTACCTGCGCCGTTCGCTCGGCACCGATATGATAACTGACAGTAAAATGTTCTGTTTCAATGGTAAACCAGTCAACCTCAGGATGCGGCTCAAACTGTGAAAATGCATTACTGCAAAAAATAAATAAAAGCAATAGCAAAAAAATGTTCTGTATAATAGTTCTGCGCAGGTCAGAAAATAACCGAATGTTAATCATTGAATATGTTTTTTATTGTGTTTATTATTGAATAAGTAATAGATATTATTATTATATTGTAGTGTTGGTAATAGGCGGTTAAAATAAGAACTCGCTTAAGTTCTGTCAGTATTCATTGATTTTTCATAGATTAAATACAAAAATAATCGTCAGAAAGTTCCGTTTCCCGGTAAATCGGGACAAGCTCATATTATTAAGTCTTACAATTATAGTAAATCTATTCGCATTAAGCAATGTCACTTTTTCTCAAGGAAGAAGAGATCTGGGAACTTTTCAGAATTATAATTACGAGGTCAGCGATTCTATCCGCAAGAAAATGCGTGATTCACTTTACGCAGGTGATTCAACAAAGCTACAGCCGGTTGATTCCACAGCCCGCATAAAATATTTTCAATATTACCCGCCTTATTCAACCGGAACAGGTTTGACGGATAAATCTTTTCCTCTTCTGCTTGGGAATTCATCGAATATTAAACGTGAGCTTTCTTTTGACGATAAGAATAATGTTGTTATTAAGCAGACTTTTGAGGGTGAGGATATTAAAGCTCCGCTTGTTTTGAATATTAATAATTATCTCAATGAGCTTACGAGGAGAAATGAGTCGCAGATTTTCTATGATTTGTTTTCGGAGAAGTTTAAGGGTTCTTCGACGGATGACCTGACGAAGCTGTTTGAAAAGTTTACTGATATTACTGTGCCTTTGCCGTTTAAGAGTGAAACGATTTTCGGTCCGCCGGTTTTTAATATTAAGCTGAACGGCGCGATTGACATTACGGCATCTTATCAGAAGGTTGTAAGCGATCAGGCGGCTACGACTCAGACTTCGAACACGCAGAACAATATCAACTTCAAGCAGGAAGTGCAGGTTACGGCGAAGGGGTCAATCGGGGATAAGCTGACTATTGATGCGGACTGGAACACTCAGCGGACTTTTGACTTTGAGAATCAGCTGAAGCTTAAATACACGGGTTATGCGGATGAGGTTATTCAGAAGATTGAAGCGGGTAACGTTACGCTGGATACAAAGTCGAATTTGATTCCCTCGACTCAGGCGCTTTTTGGTATCAGGGGTGAGTTTAAGCTGGGTCCGCTTACGCTTACGAGTGTTGTTTCGCAGAAGAAAAGTAAGGAGGAGGAGAAGGACTATGCGGGGGGCTCGCAGGAGCAGAACTTCCAGATTAACGTTTGGAATTACTCCGATAATCACTATTTCCTTGATACAAACTATAAGAGTTCTTTTGTTGAGGTTTATAACGATGTTTCCGGCGGCTCAAATTTATCTCTTAATACGAGGAAAAACCGCATCAGGGCGAGCAATATTGACTTTGAGGTTTGGGTGCAGTGCGATAATACGGAGACTAAGAAGCGGAGCGCACTTGCATACGTTCAGCTGTGGGATACGCTCAGCTCGAGGTATGACACTATACAGGTGAATCAGCAGATTCCGGGTCAGAAATTTTTCGGGTATTTCAGGAAGCTTGACCCTTCGGAATTTTTTATTGATGAGTGGGCGGGCTTCATCGGGCTGAGGGTGAGCGTGCCGGATAATTATCATGTGGGGGTTACTTATACTACTTACGGAGAGGTGACTTCGAATGAGCCGTCGAGGAAATACGGTAAGGGTGAAATTGGTTCGGTTGGTACGGATACTTTGATTTTAAAGATGATTAAATGCGCCGACCAGAGCCCCGACCAGACACCTACGGCATGGGAACTGAAGATGAAGAATGTTTACAGGCTTCCGGTTTCGAGGGTTGTTGAAGACGGGTTTAAGCTGGAGGCAGTGGCAAATATCAATAATGTCCTTTCGTCTGTTATTCAGACGAATTCGGGTCAGGCGTCGCTTTCTACGGTGCTTAAGATTGACAGATATACGAATCCGGGATATAATCCGCCTGCGGACGGTATTTTCGATTTTTTAAGAGGCAGGACAATTTTTACGGAGTCAGGCGATATTATTTTCCCTTCACTGCGTCCATTCCTTGATGATATGACAACTGCGCAGGTTGACACTTCGGTTTATCCGCTTTTTGGTGAGATTTACACGCAGAGGAAACTGCTTGTGGCGACTTTGGCTAAGGCATCGCTGTATTACATTCGCGGAAGCGCTAAGGGTGAAGCTGGTATCAGTAATACGATTAATCTGGGTTTGAATGTTGTGCAGGGGAGTGTGCAGATTTTTCAGGGCGCCGAGAAGCTAAGCGAGAATATTGATTACTCGGTTGATTATTCGACGGGTGTTGTTGTGATACGAAAGGCGTCAGCACTGGTGGCGAAGGATTTGAAGATTAAATATTCTACGAATGACCTGTTTACGCTTGCCTCGAAGACTTTTCTTGGGCTAAGGGGTGACTATAAAGTGAATGATAAGACGAATTTTGGTTTTACGTTTGTTAATCTGAAGCAGGAGACTCTTAACGATAAGGTGAGGATTGGGGAAGAGCCGACTAATAACTCGATGTTCGGAGTGGATTTTTCGACTGAGATGAAGTCGAAATTTATGACGAAGGCAGTGAACATTCTCCCCGGGTATAACACAAAGGAGGAATCTCTGTTTAATCTGCGGGGTGAATTTGCCTACCTTTCGCCTGACCCGAACACTAAGAAGAGCCCTATTCCGCAGGATAATAACGAGGCTATTGCATACGTTGACGATATGGAAGGCGCAAAGAAGATTATTTCTCTGGGCACAAACTTTGCGGGATGGACTATCAGCTCAGTGCCGGTTGATAGTACGCTGGGCGTGAGCGACTCGGCAAAGCAGGACAGACGGGGCATGATGAAATGGTACAATCTGGTTAATACGGTTGATGTGAAGTCTGTTTACCCTTTGCGTGACGTTCAGCCGGGGCAGGACAGGCTTACACCTTTTTATATTTTGTTTGACCCTTCAACGCGCGGCGCTTATAATTACAATGCACTCGCTTTTGATACGGTTAATAAGAAACAGAACTGGAACGGAATAATGAAGTATCTTAATTCTACTTCTACTGACCTTATAAACGAGAATATCAGTTTTATTGAGTTTAATATGAGGATTGATAATACAATTTCGGGTATCAATCTGACGACGGCTAAGGTTTATGTTGATTTGGGAAGTACTATTTCCGAAGATGCCATTCCAAACGGGCAATGGGATACGGAGGATAAGCTGGGCAATCCGAACGGAATTCTGGAAGAGGCAGAGGATATTGGTTTGGATTTTATGTTAGCCGGCGATGAGCGGACAATGTGGAGGAACAGAAACGGCAGGGATATGCTGACGACGGACCCGAATTTCGACGATCCGGCATCGGATAATAACGATAATAATTCGAACGTAACAAATTACAATAAGATAAACGGAACAGAGGCAAACCGCTTTGTAGAGGGTTTCCGCAGACCTCACTCGGAAGACCTGAACCGCAACGGAGCAATGGAGAATTACAATAAATACTTTGAATATGAAATTTCCCTTGACACAAATAACAACAGGCGGATTTCGGGACGGGGAGCGCCGGGGAGCGGTTGGTTTCAGTACAGAATTCCGCTGTCGGAGTTTACGAAGAAAGTAGGCGGCGTTACTCTTAATAACATTCAGTAGGCGAGGCTTTGGGTCAAGGGAGTTGACGGGCAGTTACAGCTTTTATTTGTTGATTTTAATCTGGTCGGGAATCAGTGGTTTAAGCCTAACCGTACGGAT
>JAPLFI010000399.1:1501-3169 GCA_026390755.1 Ignavibacteriota bacterium | reverse complement strand
ACCGTTACCACTGCAGATAAATGATTCACACGATGTACTGGGAACATATCTGGTAGTTTCGGAAAGAGGAAACATGAACAGGACACCCGAAACCCCGGATGAACTTACCGGTTTGCTGAAGCACAGGCACAGAATTTTATTATCAGCACGGACGGAAAAAGCCCCCGGAGAATTCAAGAATATTAACAACAGGGCAGGAAGCACTGAATTTGTTGATTACACACTGGTTGCGGGCACGCTGGAAAAAAGTTTTGAGTTTTACAGACTGCTCAGTGATCCGTTTGCCAGAGCCGCGTATATGCATTTAATTTTAAGCGAGATACATCCTTTTATTGACGGAAACGGCAGGATTGCACGTGTGATGATGAACGCGGAACTTGTGAAAGCAAATCAGTCAAAAATAATAATACCCAATGTTTACCGCGAAGATTACCTTTTATCATTGAAGCAGGTAACAAAGAAATCCGATTTTAAATTATATACTGACATGCTGGCACGCGCCCGTAAATTCAGTGCGGATATATGCGGTGATGACATTAATGAGATGCAGGCATATCTCAGGAAGTGCAATGCTTTCCTTGAGCCGGATGAAGGACGGCTGAGGCTATGAATTACAGAAAGGGAGACAAAACCGCATAGCAGAGGAGAATGAATTATGATATTCAGACTGCCGGGTCAATGACCGGATTGGTTTCGAAACGGAGCCGGGCATTATTTTACGGCGAAAATGCTATGCGGTAAAAAAGAGAACTATATTAAGATTATGTAATGAAGATTAATTGATACTTCCGGGATTGTTTTAAGTATTAACTGAATAAGATAATCTGCCCGGGATATTTTTACAGATTAAGCTTTTTAAGTCTGCGGAGGAAAACATCTTCGGTCAAAGGCACTCCCTCTGCAGAGGCGAAGGCGATAACATCGTAATTCTCCGGAAGAATGAAATCAAAGGTGCTTTTTGCAAAGATGATTGAATTAAGAGAATCATCCTCGTCAACTTTCAGCAATCTGCCGCCGGGGAGCTCGTAATAGCGGTAACGGCGTCTTTCTATGTCGCCGGGGGTTAATATAACCACATCCGACGGATCATCCATTTCATGATGCAGGTGAGGATTAAGCGCAAGTAAAGTGAAATACGCCGCCTTAAAATAATCGAATGTCTGCTCAAGAAGTATCTCATCCGCTTCCCTGATGTCGCGGGCAATTTCGATGAATGAGAGAACACCGTCAGAAGTAATAAAATCGCCAACAATACTGACCGCATTCAAAAGATGCTCATGATCAAGCGGAAACAGTTTTTTCTTTAAGTGAGAATGAGGTGCAAGGCTTTTCAGCTTTGCGAGGAATTCATCCTGAGACAGAAATTTACCATCCGGCATAACCGACTCAATTGCAGAGGCTTCCGACGGAGTAACAAAATCACTGACACGATCATCAAAAACGGAAAGGCATAAAGACCTGCCGAGAGACAGCCTGATGAGCACTCCCGACGAGGTTTCGCGGTAAAACAATTTACTTTTTGGTTTTTTCATTATGATGAATTTAGTTTATTAAAGAGGCGGCAAAACGCCGTCCTTCAAAAAATTTGACAAATTGCCTTCGGCAAAAATAACGGATGTGAAATATAAAATCGTATCAATTGATGATATTTTACAGCCCGGGAAAAAG
>JAPLFI010000399.1:0-1483 GCA_026390755.1 Ignavibacteriota bacterium | reverse complement strand
GGGAAAAAGTATCATAAAATGATACGAAAATATGTAATTTAATTCGTAATTTGTAACGAGGGGTAAAATAACTCAGATGAGGATTTTTACTGCCCGAGGTGCAGGAAGTACGGATTGCATTTTATTAATACAGGGGACTGGGATTGAAGAGAGCGGGAAAATAACTGCAACCAGTCAGACCGTATTAGATTATTTGAGCGGATATATAGTTAACATCATATAAATTCATATTGTTAAACTGCAAAAGAGTAAGTAAATTGCGAACTGAATGCATAACGCGCAGGTATAAAAGGAACCGGAAAATCAGATATGGCATTGTTTTCGCAGAATGATACATCAGGAGTTTTATAATGCAAGCCAGTATTCTAAAACCGGAGAAATATTTTTGTTTACAATATTTGTAAATAATTTATTATATTGATATGGATATAGATTATAAGAGCAACAGATTAAGAAAAAGCTTAACGAATCCAGCAGAGATAATCAAAAGTTACGGTACATTCGCAAAAAAAATAAACCAAAGAATGCAGGAAATGACTGCCGCAGCAAATCTATCGGTTTTAAAGACGATACCGGGAGCAAACTGTCACGTACTGTCAGGCGACAGAAGCGGACAATTTGCAGTAAATATATCAGGAAACCGGCGTATTATATTTGAGCCGAATAATGAACCACTCCCCTCTCTGCCAGACGGAAGCACAGACTTTGATAAGGTAACTGCCGTCAAAATATTAAGCATCGAGGATTATCATTAAAATTAAAATTTAATACATATGAATAATAACAATAAAATAAGAAGAAAATTACTGTCACCACCCGGCGACACCATACAGGAGACAATTGACACACTGGGCATGAATCAATATGAACTTGCCGAGCGGCTTGGCAAGAACATTAAAAATGTAAACAGAATAATAAAAGGTAAAGAAAGCATAACAACCGATACGGCGATTTCATTAGAAAAAGTACTCGGAATATCAGCTGACTTCTGGCTGGAAAGAGAACGGCTGTACAGGAAAGAGCTGGCTGAAATAGAATTTGACGAGCAGCTTGAAAAAAACAAAAACTGGGTTAATAACTTCCCTGTATCCGAAATGGAAAAACTGAACTGGATTCCAAAATCAGCTTCAATGACTGAAAAGGCGAAAGCGTTACTGACATTTTTCGGCATAGCTTCACCGGCACAGTGGAATAAGATCTATGAAAGCAAGAAAATAGCGGTTGCGTTCAGAATATCATTAAAAAACACAAGCAACCCTTATTCCATATCAGCATGGTTAAGACAAGGCGAGCTTCAGGCAAAAAGACCGGGAATAAAAACTTATAACAAAGATATTTTTAAAAACAGTTTATCCGAAATTAAGAAACTATCTTATGAACATCCCCGTGATTTTTTATCAAAATTACAGAATATCTGCAATCAGTCCGGTGTAGCACTGGTATTTACTCCGAATATATCAAATGCGACAATAAGCGGCGCATC
>JAPLFI010000286.1 GCA_026390755.1 Ignavibacteriota bacterium | reverse complement strand
TTTGTCGCGGTAAACATTCCAGCTGCCTTTGAATAATGCAACTTCGTTTATATATTCATAAACTTTATCAATCGGAATATCTTCAACAATTTTGCACCCCCAGAAAGGCGGCTTAGGTATTTTTACGTCCGGCGAGATGTTACTCCTGCGGGGTTTAATAATATTCACAGCTTTTGTTTCCCGTTCAATTCTTTCATACTTTGCAGAACTTTTACGGGGGTCAATGTATATCTCAAGTTTCGGCTTCGTACCCAGTTTCTTATGCGTCATAATATCGCCCATATATCTCAAGCCGTCAAAAGCATCGTTCGCATAATATATATCACCCTTATACATCTCTCTCAGTTCCCCTTCGACGAATCTCCTGTTTAAAGCGGCTCCGCCGAGTATCACAGGGACTTCAATATTGCGTTCATTCATTAATTCGAGGTTCTCTTTCATTATTGCAGTTGATTTTACAAGCAATCCGCTCATACCAATCACGTTTGCCTTGTTCTCTTCAAAAGCTGTCAGCATTTTATCGAGAGGACATTTAATACCCATGTTGATTACCCTGTAACCGTTATTTGTGAGTATTATATCAACAAGGTTTTTTCCGATGTCGTGGACATCGCCTTTTACTGTTGCCAGAACCATTACCCCTTTTGACGATTCACCTTCAACCTTTTCCATAAAAGGCTCCAGGTATCCCACACATGATTTCATGCATTCGGCAGATTGGAGAACAAACGGGAGCTGCATCTGTCCTGAACCAAACAGCTCGCCCACTACTTTCATCCCTTCAAGAAGTATGTTGTTAATAATCTCAAGAGCGGAGTATTTCTTAAGTGCGATGCTGAGATCCCTGTCAGCGCCGATCTTGTCACCGTCAATAATTCTGTTCTTTAATACCTCTTCAACAAGAAGGTCTTTGGCAATTATCTTTTTTTCTTTTTCAACATTTTCTTTCGAGTAATAAGTCATTAACTCTAACAACGGATCGTAAACGCATTTTTTGTCTGAATTTGTCATGTGAAACTTTATAAGTAATTTTTAACAAATTTTTCCCTTATTCTTTGAGCCCCTATAAGTATTAACGAACCGGCAGCACTTACAGTTCCTATCACAACCCAGTCACTGAGCCCGAGATATTTTATTTCGTAGAAAATCTTTAAAAGGCTCAGAATTCCTAAATCTGTCCGTACTGTTGCAAGTACAATAAACAAAGCTATAAGAAAAATACCATATAAATGATACAATAATTTATTCCCGCCCGCGTCACGCGCAACAATCAGAAAATTAGTCACGGCCGTAATGATTAAAACCGTAATCATACCCATTTCAAGTTCGTATTCGGGGAGTCCAAGCGTGCTTTTTAAAAGATAATATGCGGTATAACCGAAAACCGTTATTAATACGGAGGATATTATTACAAAAGAAAAAACATCTTTTGTGAAATTCCTGCATTTTGAAATATTCCTGTTCTTAATCGTAATAATAAAAGCGGGTAATCCTATACTGAAAACGTTTAACAGTGATACTCTGCGCGGCGTCAGGGGGAAATCCATAAAAAATATCAGCGAGGCTAAAGAGAGATAAATCACAAGAAAATTTTTCGTTAAAAAAAGTTTCGCAACAGCATTTACGGAATTTACAATCCTGTTACCTTCATCAAATATCTGCGGTAAAAGTGAAAATTTATTTTTTAACAGTATTATGTCTGCAACTTCCTTTGTAATTGCGCTTCCTTCTTCCATTGCTATACCGATATGAGCCTGCTTGATTGCGGGGAGATCGTTTACGCCGTCGCCGATCATAGCAGTGTAAATATTCCTTTGCTTATGAGCGTTAATTATCTTCAGTTTGTGCTCCGGCCTGAGCCTTGAAAACACTACTTTATCCACGGCAGTATTATTAAAGTCTTCGGGAGACAATGTATCAAGCTCTTGTCCGGATATCATGAGGTCATCCTTTACATTCCATCCGATTTCTTTAAGAATTGCTTTTACAGATTCTGTAGAATCTCCCGTTAGTACTTTAAATTTAATCCCGTTTTTTTCAAAGAGTTTTATCGCATCAAGAACATCCGCGCGAATTGTGTCTGATATAGATATTATCCCCAATGGTACGATTCCAAGAAGTTTGAGCTTATCCGTCGTTATTTCATTAAAAAGTTCTTCTGCGCTGAATCCCTGAATTTTACCGAATAAAAGGTTTCTGTATATTCCTAAACCCCCGTCGTTAATAAGTCCGGAGGCTTTAATTTCAACATCTTTTTCTGTCCGCGATATTAAAATATCATAAGCTCCTAAAATATATGTATTCCTGATATTGTTGCACTCTATTTCCAGTATGCTCAGTTTAGTATCGGAACTGAAAGGCATTTCTCCCGTAAATTTAGTTTTTTCGGAAGGTGTGTAAACTTCAAGCGCCCTGATGGTGGCATTTTTTTCTGTTGAGTGGTAAGCAAAAGAGCCAAGAAGTTCCTTCAGATTTTCTTCCGTAATATCTTTGTCCAGAACACTTAGCTTGTGTACTTTGAGCTTGTTTTCAGTGAGTGTGCCCGTCTTGTCCATGAATACATACTGAACATTTGAAAAAGATTCAATAGCATTGAGCTTCTGAACGATTGCTCCAATTTTACTTATTTTGTAAACTCCTATTGCAAATGTAACAGAAGCTGTTAATATTAATCCCTGCGGGACAAGAGAAATAAGTATTGTGGCAATTTTCCTTATATGCTCTACAAAATCACCGTTTACAGTTCCTTTGGCATTCCATGTTAATATTTCCGCAATCCCGAACAAAATCTTCAGAATAAGATTAATTCTTTTTTGCAGAGGGGTCAAAACAAATTTATATTTCTTTGCGAGGTTAGTAACTGCGTGTGCATGGCTCTCGTCTCCCACTTTATTCACCTGATAATAACCCGCCCCCGCAACACAAAAACTCCCCGAGAGTAAAACATCTCCGTTTTCTTTCTCAATCGGAACAGATTCACCGGTCAATAACGATTCGTCTATCTCAAGCCGTCTCGTATTCAAAACGGTACCGTCTGCCGGAATCTGATCACCCCTGGTGATTTCAATAACGTCATCAACGACAATTTTAATCTGGTCAATTTTTTGTTTTTTGCCGTCGCGTACTACCGTAACTTCTTTTTTAAGCAGTAAATTGACCTTATCGAGTGCGATTTTCGATTTAATTTCCTGGTATAAGGCAATCGAAACATTTGTGAACGCTATGAAAAGAATTCCTATTGAATCGAGTAACAGCCTCTGGTCGTTGTTTTTAATGTAAAAAAATATTACAAATCCGATTATTCCGAAAATGATAAAATTAAACAGAGAGAAAATATTTTCGATAATAATTTCTCCGTATGTTTTTGTCTTATGAGATGCCGATTTGTTATCACGTCCTTCATCTGACCTTTGTTTAACTTCAGCGGCAGTTAATCCTTTAATATCCAAAATAACTCATTTGTTTTCAAAACACTTACTTAACATTTAAACTCTTTGCAGGCTTTAATAAATTCCCTGAAAATTGGCTGTGGATTAATTAACCTTGATTTAAATTCAGGGTGAAACTGGCTTGCTATAAAAAACGGATGTGATTTCTGAGGTAACTCAACAATTTCAACTAAAGACCCGTCGGGAGAGACTCCGGAAAGAAGTAATTTATTATCTGTGAGAATTTTCCTGTAGTTATTATTTACTTCATAACGATGGCGGTGACGTTCGTTAATAAATTCCTTTTTATAACACTTATAAGCGAGAGATTTTCTGTCAATAATACACGGATAAGAACCGAGTCTCATTGAAGCTCCTTTCAAAACTACAGATTTCTGGTATTCCATTAAATCAATTACATTATGTTTTGATGTCCTGAATTCGGTTGAATTCGCATTTTTCAGTCCGCATACGTTTCGCGCGTATTCTATTACGGCGCATTGCAGTCCCAGGCAAATACCGAAAAACGGAATTTTATTCAGTCTTACATATTTGACTGCGGTGATTTTCCCTTCAATACCCCTTTCTCCGAATCCCGGACAGACGAGCAGTCCGTTAACGTCTTTGAAAATATCTTTTATCCGTGAAGGATATCTTTCAATCTCTTCGGCATCAATCCATTTCAGTTTAACTTTTGTTTCGTTGAATGCTCCGGCATGGACAAATGATTCGATTATGCTTTTATATGCGTCAGGAACAGCGTTATATTTTCCGCATATTCCGACGGTAATTTCTTTTTTCGGATTTAATATTTTTTGGACTGCTTTTTTCCAGCTTGCAAGCGTCGGCTTACCGCATTTAATATTGAGTTTTTTAATGATTACGTCGTCGAATCTTTCGCTGTGAAGGTTAAGCGGGACACTGTATATCGAATCCGCATCAAGCGCCTGCATCACCGAGCCGGGATCCACATTGCAGAATAATCCGATTTTTGATTTCATCTCTTTGGATATCACCCTTTCACTTCTGCATAAAAGTATATCCGGCTGTATTCCGATTTCAAGCAGTGTTTTCACCGAGTGTTGAGTTGGCTTGGTCTTCAGTTCTCCCGCCGCTTTTATATAGGGCACAAGTGTAAGATGAACACAGAGTGAATTCGCTTTGCCGACTTCCATCATCAACTGCCGGATTGTCTCAAGAAAAGGAAGAGATTCGATATCACCGACTGTCCCGCCGATTTCAGTAATAATTATATCATATTTATTGTCTTTTGAAATCTGTGTTAAGCGTTTTTTTATTTCGTCTGTGATATGCGGAATTACCTGAACAGTAGCTCCCAGATAGTCACCTCTCCGTTCTTTCGTTATTACCGTATTATAAACCTGTCCGGTCGTAGTATTGTTGCACTTTGACATATTTTCGTCAATAAAACGTTCATAATGCCCAAGGTCAAGGTCGGCTTCCGTGCCGTCATCGGTCACAAAAACTTCTCCGTGCTGTAAAGGTGACATAGTTCCCGGGTCAACGTTTAAATACGGGTCGAATTTCTGCAGAGTGACTCTGAGTCCTCGTGATTTCAATAATAAACCGAGAGATGCCGCGGCAATCCCTTTCCCGAGTGATGAAACAACTCCGCCTGTTAAAAAAATGTACTTTGTCTGTTTCAAATCTTTATACTTTTATTTTTAATTAAACTTAGTAATTTTGTCAGATCTTCAGGAGTATCCACAGAAAGGGAATCCTTTTTTGTTATAACAACCTTTATCTTGTAGCCATTTTCCAGTATTCTTAATTGTTCCAGACTTTCGGCAATTTCGCAAAAACCCGGTCTCAACCGCTTGTAAATACTCAAAAACTTCGTTCTGTAAACATATAAACCGATATGTTTATAATATTTTATTGACGTTCTTTTTGACCTGTTATTCGGAATTACCGATCTTGAGAAATATATAGCGTAACTATCAGTATCAACGACAACTTTAACTTTATTAGTGTCGTTTATATCATCCCCGCTTGTGATTCTTATAGCGAGAGTTCCCGCATTAATTCTTTTGTCTTCTAATAAAGGTTTTATCGCAGAGTCAATGTTACCGGCGTATATCAGCGGTTCGTCACCCTGTATGTTTACGACAATATCGCTTTCAATTTTCGAGATTACTTCGCAAATCCTGTCAGTACCGGTTTTGTGATGCTTAGATGTCAATATCGCATTCCCGCCGAATTTCTTAACACAATCAATAATGCGATTATCATCTGTAGCGACAATCAATTTGTTAATAAACCGGGATTTCGCCGATCTTTCATATACTCTTTGAATCATCGGTTTTCCTGCAATATCCGCTAACGGTTTACCCGGGAACCTTGTTGAGGAATATCTTGCCGGTATTATGCCGAGAATAATCATTTATACGTAATAGTTTTTATATCTTTCATTTCTTATAATATGCTGTTTAAATTAATATTATCAATAATTTTTCCCCTGATGCGATTCATAAAACCTTTATCGTTCATAAATGTAACAGGAGTATCTATAATAACTTTCACTGTTCCGGGTTTTATGTTAATTTCGTGCTTCGGCATTATACTGTCAGTACCGATTATTGATACCGGAACTATTTCTGATTTTGCCATACCAGCCAGCATAAAAGCGCCTTTTTTAAAATCTGCCGTTCTGCCGTCTGTACTCCTTGTGCCTTCTGGAAATATGATAATAGAAATAAAACTATTCAGTTTCCCGGCAGCTTTTTTCAAAGATTTAATTGCTTCTCTTGCATTCGCCCTGTCAATTGGTATATATCCGCCGAGATACATCGCCCAGCCGAATATTGGTACCCAGGAAAGTGATTTTTTGTATATAAACCTTATATTTCTTGGTAAAACCGTCATTAACACAGGAATGTCGAGATAACTCAAATGATTTGAAACAAATATATATTCTTTTCCTTCTTCCAGGTTCTTCTTAAATATGACTTCCAGCCTGATACCGGACAGAAAAAGTACAACCTTCCCGAATATCCTGTAAACGAAATAAATGCTTTTTCCTTTATAATTAAACGGTGCCGCTAAGATAGCCGCAGTGCCAAGCGTTATACTTGCAATAACCATAAATATCAGTCTTAATACAGTCACTTTACAAAATCTTACTTTACAATTTTTGATATAGCTTTAAAAGTTTCCGTTCCTGACACCTCGCAAAGTTCAAAGAGAATGGATTCGTAAGTCGAAACTATAGCTCCCTCCTGCCTCATTCTTTCAACGGCTATTAATTTGTCATTCGGGTTTCTCGATGAAACACAGTCTTCAATTAAGACCGGCTGATAATTTTTGTTTATTAAATCAATTACCGTTTGCAAAACGCAGACATGCGATTCGATTCCTGTGATAATGATATTATTCTTTCCTGTTTTTGCTAAAACATCACAAAATTCGTCCGATCCGCAGCAGCTAAAAGACATTTTCTCTATATGGGAATAGTTCCCGATAGCTTCTCTTATAGGCTGAATATTTGTTCCAAGCCCTTTTGAATACTGAACCGTACAGATAATATCAATATTCAGTACTTTTAGCCCGTTTATAAGGCGGATGATATTTCCTGAAAATTTCTCCTTTTCATGTATGAAAGGAAATAATCTTTCCTGCACGTCAATAATAATTGCCGCTGTGTTATTTTTGCTTATTCTCATATATGTTTTTCAGTTTAATTTAAAAAAATATTTCCGAGTTAAACACTACTGTCAGTATTTTTTACTTCACGCCGGCAATTACTGCCGGCGTGTTAATATTCTTCATTCTCTGTCTGCATAAAGCCTTATCAAGAATTCCGAGTAAATCAGATTTTTCATAAGGTTTTGCAATATAAAATGAGCATCCTGCATTGAGGAATTCCTCTTTGTCTTTTGTCATTGCAAATGCAGTAACTGCAATCACCGGTATCTTTTCATATCCCGGCAGTGCTCTGATAATTTTTGTAACTTCGATTCCGGTCATACCAAGTCCGAGATTTATATCCATAAGTATAACATCAAAATGCTTTTCTT
>JAPLFI010000094.1 GCA_026390755.1 Ignavibacteriota bacterium | reverse complement strand
GCACCGTATATTACTATTACTTTCCCCTGATAAAGCAATTCGGCTACTTTGCCGGAAACTATTCTGTTTATCATTTGATTGACCAATTAATATTATAATAATACGTGATTATAATCGCAAATAAATATAATAATTATAGGATTAGAAGTCAAGAATATAACGCAAAGAAGATAATCACCACAATATTATAATAATATATGAATATAATCACATATTATTATAATTATTCTATAATTTTTTATTCCTATAACATTAACAAATATATTAAAGGTATTTTTACGACGAAGTCATCTGCTAATTCCACTCTTTTACTGCCATATAAAATACAGTATTTTGCATTCACTATAATATTTGTTTTTAATTTCTGTTCTGTCGTTTCTTTATTAAATTGTAAAATCCCATTGAAAATTGATATTACCAAAAAGGAATTTCCAAAATAGTTTATTCTCATTAAATTAAACAAAAAAAATGGAGGTTCAAAATGCATTATTCAGGTATAGATCTACACAAAGACAATTGTTACATAACAACACGCGATGAAAGCGGGGATATCGCTAACCGAATGCGAGTGAAAAATATCGAGGAAGACATATTGAATTACTTCAAATCAATCGGATTGGATCATAAAGCAGTAGTAGAATCAACAAACAGCTGGTATTGGCTGAATGATTTGCTTGAATCAAACAATATCCATCTTGAATTAGCGCATGCAAAGTATATAAAGGCTATTGCGTATGCAAAAGTGAAAACAGACAAAATTGATTCCAAGACACTATCAACATTGTTACAAAACAATTTGATTTCACCGGCTCATAAAATAAGCGAGGAGAAACGCGGTTTGCGCGATACTCTGAGAATGCGGCTTCGGTTAGTACAAAAGAGAACGTCGTGCTATAACAGCATCCACAGAGTTGCAGAGAAATTTAATTGTGATGACAGTGTAGATTTAGCTAAAGAAATAATACCTGATAAATTACCGGAAGACTATAAATTTCAAGTTGAATTATTATACGAGCAAATTGAAGTACTAAATAAACAGATAAAAGAAGTAGAGAAAAGTTTGAGGAAACGATTAATAAAAAACGAAGATATTCAAAGGTTATTGTGGATTCCTTCAATAGGAATGATAACAGCGTTTACCATATATTTAGAAATCGATGGCATAGAAAGATTTGAGACTGTAAAGAACTTTTTATCGTATTGCCGATTAGTACCGGGCGCAAAGAATTCAAATAAAAGTATAAAACACAAATCCGGCAGCAAAGATGGCAATAAATATTTAAAGATAGCATTTTCCGATTCAGCGGTTCATTCCATAAGATATTATTCCGAGATAAGGTCTCATTATCAGAAAATGTTGCGCAGATCAAATCAGGCAATAGCCAGGACAGTAGTAGCAAAAGAAATCGCAAAAATCGTATATTTCATATTAAAAAATAAAACAGATTATAAGGGATACAAAGGTAAACCAATAAGTCATATGAAGTCACAAAGTTGGCCACGTTTGGCAAGCCCGGATGAGTGGTTGGATAATAAAATACCGTAAAACTGAATGGGAAGCCAAACGTTGTGCCTAAGTACTATCTGGGAAATTTAATTTACGGTTAAAGTAAATTGAATCGATACAGTTGAAGAGAATAATTGTACCGAAAGCCCGAAAAGGTGTCTGGACGTCAACTTTGACGACAAACGATGATAGTCTGGTTTAAGTGGAGCAACAGCGTGATTTCAGACAAAATAGAGTTTTTCTTTTTTTACTATTTTTTTCTTTTTGTAAAGTAGTGAAATGTAATTACAAAAAATGCGCATGAAAAATTTAGGGGATTATTTTTTACCCTTGCAAAATTCCTTTTTAAAGGTGACCACCTTGGTTACTTAAATTTAGTTAGATTTATTTATATATTTCAACCTAAAACTTTTACCATTTATTAAGAACGGATAACTGTGATGAAGCAGTCGATCCAATATAGCAGAAGCTACAATTTCATCATTAAATATCT
>JAPLFI010000410.1 GCA_026390755.1 Ignavibacteriota bacterium | reverse complement strand
TGGGACTGGAGATATTATACTGAAAAACTAAGGAAAGAGAAGTATGACATTGATGAAGAAGAACTTCGTCAGTACTTTGAGCTTGAAAATGTTAAAAACGGCATATTCGCGCTTTCGAACAAGCTTTACGGTATAGTCTTCACTCGACTGACGGACGTTCCGGTTTATCACGAGGAAGCGCAGGCGTACGAAGTGAAAAATAATGACGGCAGTTTTATAGGAATACTCTTCATGGATTTTCATCCGCGTGCGAGCAAAAGGGGAGGCGCATGGATGAATAACTACCGCGACCAGTATGTATATAACGGAAAATTCAGTTATCCCATAATCGGAATTGTAGGTAATTTCTCGCGTCCGACCGGCACGACTCCCGCTCTGCTTACGGCTGACGAAGCCGAGACGTTCTTTCACGAATTCGGTCACGCATTGCACGGACTTCTTTCAAAATGCAATTATAAAACCATTTCGGGAACGAACGTATCGAGGGATTTTGTGGAACTGCCTTCGCAAATAATGGAAAACTGGGCGTTTGAGCCGGAAGTGCTTGCGTTATATGCGAAACATTATAAAACCGGTGAAATAATTCCGGATGCGCTCGTCAAGAAAATGGAAAACAGTTCTAAGTTCAATCAGGGATTCGCAACAACGGAATATATTGCCGCATCGTATCTCGACATGGCTTATCACACTCAGACATCTGCGATGACACTGTCTGTCCTGGATTTTGAGTCGTCGGCGATGAATAAAATCGGGCTTATACCGGAAATCCTGCCGCGTTACAGGACTACATATTACAACCATATTTTCAGCTCGGGATATTCTGCAGGGTATTACAGTTATCTATGGGCGCAGGTGCTGGATGCAGACGCATTCGAGGCATTTAAAGAAAAAGGATTATTTGATAAGGCAACGGCGGACGCATTCAGAACGAACATACTTAAGCGTGGCGGCACGGAAGACCCGATGGTACTCTACAAGCGGTTCCGCGGCGCAGAGCCGGATATAGCACCGCTTATTAAGCGCAGGGGACTCGAATGAAATGACTGAAAAAAAACTGTGACGGTAAAGATCTGATACTCAGATATTGCTTCCGAATATTTGTTTTTTTTCAGCAAGTATCCAAAGATACAGCTTGTTTACGGTATTTGTTAATGTTTTTGAATTAATCATTTGCGAAATGTAAAGCAGTATGTTAAATTCAAGTTTGCCGATTTCATTTGGCTCACCATAAAAATATTCCGTTTGTTTTATTAGCTGACGGATATAATCTTCTTTTTTCAATTTATCTTTCTTAGAGCCGTCAGTGCAACTTATTAACCTGAAATATGTCCTGATTGTCATGAAGTACCAGTCATTAGAAATAAAATGTCTTGTTTTTCTTAACCTGTCATTTCTCTCCTGTGTCAGAATTGCTGTTTTCAAATCCACGCTTTTTCCTTTGAAAACATCTATCATTCCCTGAGTAAGATAAATATCGGAAAGGAATTTAACAGTAAATATATTTTTGTTAAAGTTCAGTAACTGTTTTATGTTCTCTTCAAACTCTGATATTAAATCATTATTAATCGATTTTATACTTATAAATCCTGTATCTGACTTTCCGTCCGTAATTTTTTCATATTCAATTATTTTATTCTGAGTATTATAAAAGTGATAGATGAATTTGTTGTATAAACCATCATAAGTGTGGCCAGCGACTAAACATAATTCGGAAGATTCTTTCAGCAGGAGAAGTCCTTTTTCCTCGTTTATGCTTAACATTAATTGTTTATATATATCCAGCAGATATTTTGAAACATTTGAATATGGCGAATGTATCTTTACTTTTTCATAAAGCTCTCCGATTAATTCAACACATTTGCCCTCTGAAATTTTATTGTTTAACATATCACCAAAACACATATATGCATTAAATAAATAAGAGATATGTTCTTCATTATATTCTATCGACAATTTATAACCTTCCTCAGCCAGGCGCACCATTTTAACCAGGTTGTTCCTGCTTCTTGAAAGCCACATACGTATAATTATAGTTGAAAGATGGTGGATTGAAATTTTATACTTTCTTGCTTCACGGTAAATTTCTGCTATGTACTCTTCGGATTTAATTAAATCTTTATTGTTTATCCAGTTAAAGGACTGTTTGTAGTATTCAGCCCATAAGTAATTAATTCTTATAGAAACAATATCCTTTTTCTTTAAAATTGAATTCGTTTTATTCCTATTATAAATTTTTGAAATTGAACCATAAAAATAATTAAATCTCAGATAATTTCTTTTATGGAAATAATATATCATCAGCATTCTTTGAACATCGGATAGTATTACAGAATACGAATTTTTAATGTTATTTTCCCGTAACTCTTTTTCAAACGATAAAAATTCGTTTCTGTGCCTTTCCATATTACCGGTGACAAAATAATCAGCATACATTTTATATTTTGTTGCTAAATCCTTCCCGTGTGAACTATCGGCATTTTGACCGGAAAAAATTAATTCTCTGATTTCTTTTAATATTATTGATTTGTTGAAACGGAATGCACCGTCAGTAAAGTTATGCTTCTTCTTCAGTTTGATCTCATCCCATTTATCGAATCTCCTCGATTCCACAATCTTAAATATTTCTTTAGCTATATTATATTTTGTATTGGCTAAATGGTTATTTTTTATTTCCAGATTCAGTAAATATTTATCCCGTATTTGTTTTGGTATGGCAGAAACATGTTCGAAGAATTTTGTCGTAGTATTTTTCATGCTAAGATAAATATTGTTAAAACAGTTATATAATAATCAATCCAATAACAAAATATATAATTAAATTTTAAAATTTAAAAGTCTAAAGTTACACTAAATTATTTAAATATTCCATTCTGCGGGTTTATGAAGAAAAATACAAAGAGAAAATCAGTTATATTAGGCTAAACTTCTAATAATCATATATATAAGCTGTCTTTTGCTAACAAAGTATATTGATTTTTAAATGCTTTTTTTGTTATCAATATATATTTTTAATACAGAGGATATTATTCATTATAAACTAAAACTTAAAATGATATATGAAAAAGCAAATTTACTTACCGGTTCTTTTATTAGTGCTTTCATTTTTTCCTTATCATCTCTATTCTCAAACAAGTGAATGGTTGTGGCAAAACCCTCAACCAACAGGAAATACTATCAGAACCTTCTTTATTAATTCATCCACAGGTTATGGCTTTGGCGGCGGTTCAGTTTTAAAAACTACTAATGCGGGAGAAAACTGGGTTAGCCTAACATTAATTCCTTATACAATAACAAATGGATATTTTATAAATGAAAGTACAGGATGGGCAGCAGGATACGTAAATGGAAATCAAGGAAAAATTTTGAAAACAACAAACGGAGGATTAAACTGGGTTGAACAAAATACCGGTCTGCCTCTGAGCAGCCCGCTCTATTGTACCGCGTTTATAGACGAGAATACTGGAATAGTTGTTGGTAATGGAAATAATACGGTTGCAAGAACAACAAACGGCGGTCAGAACTGGCAAGTGAATGGTTTGGTTATTGTACTTTTATCAACTCAAATACAGGTTTTATTGGAAGCAATGCCGGCAGAGTTTATAAAACCACTAATGCAGGTATAAACTGGACAGGAAATTTATTGTCCGGAACTACAGAAGTGAAATGTATATACTATTTAGACAGCGTAAATGGTTTCGCAGGTGGAGTGGGGACTTTATACAGAACTACAAATGCAGGTGATTCATGGACCTCAACAGGTAGTAGTCCTTACGTTGAAAGTTTGTCCTTTATAAACGCAAATACAGGATGGCTTGCAGGGCTTTCAACTGTTCAAAAGACTACCAACGGCGGCGCTTCCTGGGGAACGCAATTCAATAGTAATACGATTCTATTTATAGCATCCGTAAAAGCTTTTAATGCAAACGATGTAATCTTCACGGGCTTCAGAGGAGCTCTTTATAAATCAACTAACGGCGGGGCAAACTGGCAGCCGAAAATGACTGATAAAATCAATACTCTTTCTGTAAACCACAATATTAATTCAATTAAATTTTTAAATGCATATACGGGCTGGGCTGCAACATCGCTTGCTAAAGTTGTTAAAACTACAGACAGAGGAATGACCTGGAATGAACAGGTTACAGCGCTAAGTCCCACTTCCGACGCACTGTGGAGGATAAATATTATTGACGAAAATAATGTATATATGACTGGCAACGGAGGTAAGGTTTTAAAAACTACTAATGGCGGCACAAACTGGTCTGTTATTAATACCGGAACAACTTACTCTCTTCTCGGAAGTTATTTCTTTAATGCCAATACAGGGTTTGTTGCAGGCGGCAGCGGGATGTTTTTAAAAACCACAAATGGCGGCTTGAACTGGTCCTATGTTTTCTCATCTACAACAGAAAATATTACCTGTATAACTTTTACTGATGCTAATACGGGTTACTATGCAGGCTCGAATGCAGTTTTCGCAAAGACTACAAACGCAGGTCTTTCCTGGAATGTTTTATCAAATACAGGTAGTACTGAATACATTTTCGATATTCAATATGTTAATAACACGGGCTGGGTGGTTTGTTCGAATGGAGTAATCAGAAAGACCACAAATGGCGGTTCAAGTTGGTTCGGACAATCTTCCGGAAATACTAATTCATTCAGAAGTATTTCAATGCTGAACGAAAATACCGGGTATGTAACGAGAGAAGAAGGATATATGCTTAAAACCACAAATGGAGGCAATAACTGGCTTTCGGTATTCACCGGAGCAGTAACACCATATATTACCTGTCACTTTATTAATGAAAACATAGGATGGGTTGGAGGATATAATGGAACTATTATAAGTATTGGTTCAACAATTACAAGCATTGGAATAAACAATGAAATCCTTCCAAATTCTTTTATGCTTTCTCAAAATTATCCCAACCCGTTCAATCCGACAACGAATATTAGTTACTCAATTTCTTCACCCGGCGTTGTTTCCATTAAAATATATAATATGCTGGGAAAAGAAATTAATGAAATAGTGAATGAATTCAATGCGGCAGGAAATTACAGCATAAAATTTGACGGTTCTGATTTACCGAGTGGATTGTATTTTTATAAGATGTCGGTTAATAATTTTACAGAAACCCGAAAAATGATTTTAATAAAATAATTTAAAAAATTTAAAATATTTTAAAATGAGAAAAATTGCAGTCCTGTTAGTCTTGTTCAGTGCCATAGTCGCAATGATGACTTATGGTTTCAATTTTCCGTTTGAAGAAAATTCAACCGGGTTTAATACTGTAAAGACACAAAGCCCTTCAAATAATCCTGATGATGTCAGTAAAAAATTATCCGAAGGGTTGAAATTCCTTAGTCCTGAGTCACCAAATTTAGTGAGCGCTTATACCTGGTCGCAATCAACAGGCACATATTCATCAATAAGCGGAACGGGTACAAGAATAGCTAACAACTTACAATATAACGAAGTATTTAATGATCAGCCAATTGGCTTTAACTTTCAATACGATGGTCCGGCTTACACAACATTCGGTGTATGCATGAATGGATATATGAGTATCGGAAGCACGTAGGCTCATATCAGCAATATCGGGAAGGCGTTTGCAGGGGATGGCATCGGGTAATGGAATATACCGCCAGACCACAGGTACCGCACCTAACAGAGTTTTAACTGTGGAATGGAAGAACTGGGGAGTTGCCTACACCAGTAATCCTGAATTAAATGTTCAGATAAAACTATATGAAACAACGAATATTATAGAAATCGTATATGGTCCCAGCACTATAGTTACTTCTGGTTCTCTTCAGATAGGTTTAAGAGGCGCCTCCACTTCTGACTTTAATAACAGATCCACAACTGCAGACTGGTCTGCGACTACGGCAGGTTCAAGCAATACCTCTACTGTTCTTGTAAACAGTTTTGTATATCCACCGAACGGATTAACGTGGACGTGGACTCCGTGGGCTTTTCCGCCGATAAATTATGTTTCAAGTACCACAACTCAGAACTCAAACGTAGTGTCCAATAATTCAGTTAACAATCAGATTATCGGAATGCAGGTTGTAACTACCGGTTATACACCTGGATTAACAATAACACAATTACATTTGTCCACTACAGGCTCAACAAACCCGGTTACCGATATTCGGAATGCAAAAGTATTTTATACAGGAACAAGTTCTGCATTTTCAACTGCAACCCAGTATGGAATGACAGTTGCAAATCCAAACGGTGCTTTTTCTGTTACAGGTGCTCAGCTTTTATCAAGCGGAACAAATTATTTTTGGCTGACGTATGATGTCCCTTTAACGGCAACACTAAATAATATTATTGATGCCACTTGTGATTCAATTGTTGGAAGCGGTTCGATGGGTACTGTTGTTCCCGTTCCTTCTGCACCGGGAGGCGGACGGGAAATATTTGCTGCCAATAACGAATTTATCAATTCGCGGTGTAAACGGTCCGGTGACCCTTCTGGTAAAACCCGGAGTTTATGGAACGGATGCGGGACTTGAAGTTGACAGTTCACTCACAATTTCTGCGATAATGGGTGCAAGTGCTGTTAATACGGTTACAATAAAAAGAAAATCAGATGAAGCAGGAATGGTATGGGTTGAAAGACGCGGAACGGCAGGGAATTCCGATTTTATATTCAGTTTAAACGGCTCAAGTTACATCACATTCGACTCAATTAACGTAAGACAAAAGGAGTCTGCTACATATAACAGTTTGGATATGGGCTATTATATTATACCGACCTCGTCAACTGCCGGTTCACAGTATAATACAATCAGAAATTGTAATATCAGTCTGAACAAAGCTAATACTAATACGACGAGAGGTATTTATCAGTATATGACAATTACGCCTGCGGCACCTTCCGGTACAAATTCATACAACAGATTTTACAACAATAATATTTCCAATGCTAACTTTGGAATTTATATTTATGGATACAGCGGAGCTGCATACCCTTATAATTTATACGACCAGAATGTACAAATTGGTACTGATGGCGGGAACACGATAACAGACTTTAGCGGTCCATACCAACAATGTGGTATCTATGTCGCTTATCAGAAAAACATTGTGATAACTAATAATACTCTCCTTTACAATGGCACTACATCTAGTGATATATATTGCATACAGGCAGTTACCGGAACAAACTCTAATATTGACATTTATAATAATTCAATGTCGGTTACAACCAGTAGTAACGTTGCTGTGTACGGTATTTATAATACTATGGGCGGGACGCCGCTTGGGAATCACGTTAATATATACAATAACAGGTTTGTGAACTGGAGTTTGGGTGCGCTCACATCAGGTGCTGTTTATATGCTTTATAACACGTCAACTGCCACCGCCGACTCTGTTAATATTTATAATAATACTATAAGTGATGCAACAATCGGAGGTACAGGAGCAGTTTATGGAATTTATCAGGCAGCTCAGGCAAATAATATTAAAATATACGGCGATACGGTGAGAAACATTAACAAAACAGGAAGCGGCACAATTTATGGTATTTATAATACTGGCGCTTCAACAACTATTGGAGTAGAAAAAACATACGGCAACGTAATAAGTAATATTGTTAGTTCATCTACCTCTACTCTGAATTTAATGTATCTTTCGTCTGCACCTGTTAATCGTTATGTATATGGCAACATCATAAATAATTGCTCCACGGGAGGCGCAACTATAAACGGCATTTATCAGTCCGGGGGAATAAATAATTTTATTTACAGTAATAAGATAGATAATTTTACATCGACCAATGCCGCTTCCACTGTTTATGGAATTAACAATGTATCCGGTACGTTTGATTATATATACAATAACTTTATATCTAATTTAAAGACACCGGTTTCCAATACATTAACCTCTGCTTACGGATTATATTTAGGTGCTCCTGTTACATATCTCGGAGCATTCAATAACAGTATATACCTTAATTCAACAAGTTCGGGAGCGTCATTCGGAAACATAGGTGTTTATATAGGTTCAAGCGCTACTAACACAATTGATTTAAGAAATAATAATATAGTAAACAATTCAACACCGGGTGCCACGGGCAGAACAGTCGGCATCAGGTATTCATCAACCACATACACAAATTATCATTCAGGCTCGGGTGCGAACAATATTTATATGGGCTCACCAGTACCTGTATCATTAAGGTCTTTCTTCTTCGACGGGACTAATTCTGATTCGACATTGATTGGTTTTCAGAACCGTGTTACACCGAGAGAGCAAAGTTCTGTGAGTGAAAACCCTGCATTTGTAAACTCAGCATCGGGTGATTTACACATCACGGGTGCATCGTTATTAAAACAGGGCGGCTATGCTGTTTCGTCGGTACCTGTCGGTCCTGCTTTCAGTTTTACGACTGATATAGACGGAGCAACAAGAAATGCAACTTACTACGATATAGGAGCAGACGAATTTACAGGAACACGAATTGCCGGAACTGCCCCGAAGATTGTTTATACTCTTCTTGGAACAGGAAATACATCGAACAGAACACTATCAAACGTAACAATACAGGATCCTGACGGAGTTGATAACACAAATAAACCGCGTGTTTATTATAAGAAATCTGTTCACGCAAATACTTTTAATGATAATACAAGTGCAACTGACGGCTGGAAATATGCAGTAACGTCAAGCACGGGTTCGCCATACAGTTTTACAATTGATTATTCAAAGATTTTCGGAGGCTCTGTCGCATTAAGCGATACTATAAACTATTTTGTTGTTGCTCAGGATCTGGCAGGCACACCAAATGTAGGTATTAACGCGGGTGCGTTCACTAATCTGCCCGCAAGCGTCAATCTCACTGCCCCGGCTTTCCCGGTTACTAATTTCAATAAATATTTAATTACGGGTGCAGTTGCCTCCGCTATAAACGTAGGTACAGGCCAGCTCTATACTTCGCTTACGGGTGATACAGGTGTGTTTAAGGCAATAAATGCTGGTGAGTTAACAGGTAATACGACGGTTAATATTATAAGCGACCTAGTTGAAACTGGTGTCAACCAGCTCAATCAGTGGAATGAGCAGACAACAGGAATCTTTTCACTTACCATCAAGGCTCCCGATACTGCTACATACGTCAGGACAATTTCAGGATATGTTGCAAATTCGATGATTCGACTTAATGGTCCGTCGGGTGTAACTTTTGACGGTGGTGCGGGAAAGTTACTGCGTTTCAGACAAATGACTATTGGTCAGCCTACATTCCTTCTGACAAACGGTACGCAAAATGTTACAATCAGAAACTGTAATATTGAAGGAAGTAATACTTCAACTACGGTCGGAATTATTTCTTTAACGACTGCCAATACTTTACTCAGTCTAGGCAATAATTCTATCACAATTGACAATAATAACATCAGCGCAAGAAGCGATACTACAGGACCTGTTCCTAAAATTGGAATTTCTTCAATCGGAACGAATACACCGGGGCTTCTTAACGGCAATAATACAATTACGAACAACAACATTTTCAATTTTGAACTTGATGGTATTTATATGACTACCGGCAACGGTGACGGATGGGTGATAAAGAAAAACAGTTTCTATTACAATCATTCACTCCCGATGACAACTGGCACGACAGGATTTGTAGGCGGGTCGGCCCCGCTTTGCGCAGGTATTCCAACAGACCTTCTGCTGATAGAGCCTCAGTGCCTTTATATGAGTGTTGGACATAACACACAGTCAACATTCCGCGGAAATATTATAAAGAATATGCGCTCACGCTGGATGCTGTCAAGCGCTACAAATGGTTATGCAATAACAGGGGCAGGCGGCTGGATTGACATTTCCGGCAATTACATAGGAAGTGCCGATACGGCTCAGAATATTGTAACGAATCATAATTTCAGGGCAATCACATTTACGTCAACATTAATCAATTCAAACGTACCTAAACCAATTACGTGTAATAATAATATAATCAATAATATAACATCAAGGGGTGATACGCTGATGCCGTCAGCAGTAACAAGGGTTGGAATCAATATTGGAGGTAATGCTAACACAGATGTAATTGGTAATACAATCTCAAATTTTGATTACAGGGTAAACCCGAATGTTACTGGTAATAGCTTCACCATTATCGGGATATTACCAAATTCCGGCGGTATAAATGTTGTAAAGAATAATACAATACTGAATGTTGGATTTAACACATCTCAGGCAAGAACAAGTTCAGGCAGACAGTTTTGCTATGGCTTACAGCCTACCGGTATTGGAAGCGGAAGTATATTATCAGAAAATAAAATAACAAATTTATACATAAACGGTCCGAGTAAAATTAACACTAACGGAGACCTTGTCCATGGTATAAGTAATGCAGGTTCTATGTCAGGTACTTCTATGACAATTTCAAATAACCAGATAACCTTGCTTGGAAATTCAAGTGATACTACACTTGTCTATGGAATATTCGACGGAAGTTCTACGGCAAACATTAATACTTACGCTTACAATACAGTCCTTATCGGCGGTACAGTCGTGGCTCCTGTATTTACATCTGCGGGATTCTGGAAGAGTTCTACATCCTGTGTATCAACACTAAGAAACAATATTTTCTACAACGGAAGAACAGGCGGCTCGGCAGGGCATATTGCAATAGGAACAGCCACAAATACTTTATATAAAGGAAATGCACCTGTTCCTGAACCAATAGTAGTTTATGCAGATGAAAAAAATCTTCCTGAAAATAACGGTTCCTCACCTATGGGACCCATTAGTCCGAAATTTGACAGTGACTATAATTTATTTGTTTCGCCTGTCAGCAGCCAGTTAACTAAATGGTACAATACGTATAAAGACTTTCCGGGCTGGATGACATCATCAGGCGGCGATTCGCACAGCTACTTTGATACGTCAGCAAATGTGCCGATAGCCAACCTGTTCATGGCTCCTCTGACAGGTAACCTTAACATCAATCCTGCAAACACGGCTTCTATACTCGTTGCCGATCGCGGAACACCTGTTGCGGGTATTACAACAGACTTTAATGGATTTACAAGAAACGTAACTACGCCTGATATCGGCTCCAGCGAATTTGTCTATACAATGCCGATTGCATCATCTCTTATAAGCCCGGCAAACGGCACTACAGGACTTGAAAATGCCGTAAGACTGGTCTGGACAAAAGCAATGTTTGCGGCATCATACAACCTGCAGATAGCAACTGATACTACAACAGGAACTTTTGTCGTCAATACAAATGTTACGGATACAACTTATTCGTTCCTCGCGTCAAACCTTAAGTACTTTTGGAGGGTAAATTCGTGGCACCGGAGAACGGAGCGGTTGACCTGCCGGTTACAATAAGGTTCACGTGGAACAAGGCATCTGACGGAACTCCGGTGCCTAACCGTATTACTTCGGGAGAACCGAATGATATTTCATCATACTTTAACAGGACAGCAAAGATAAAATCCGGCACTAAGGATAATGTCTATGCCGTCGGTAATTATTTGATAAAAATTACGGACGATACAACAGCCGCGATTTTATATTCTGATTCTACTCTGACCGATACAACAACCGTACTCACGGGCTTCCCGGCAAACCAGAAATTCTTCTGGAACGTAAGCGCGAAGAACGAGTTCGGATGGGGCAGAACAAGCGTATGGTTCAATGCCACAACTATTCCGATGCCGGGTGTTCCCCTTACGGTACTGCCGGCTTATAACGAGGTAGATATGCCTACAACCGTTAATCTGGTATGGGCACGTTCATTTAAAGCGGCTACATACTCAGTGCAGATGTCGGCAGA
Source organism: Ignavibacteriota bacterium (assembly GCA_026390755.1). Classification (GTDB taxonomy): domain Bacteria; phylum Bacteroidota; class Ignavibacteria; order Tepidaquicellales; family Tepidaquicellaceae; genus JAPLFI01. The sequence goes on along the minus strand of JAPLFI010000410.1, from coordinate 1,556 downwards.
CTCGCTCTTCGGCGCGCTTATGGTAAATGACTCGCTTATAACCGATTCAGTAAAGACAGTTTCAGGACTCTCAAAATCAACAAAATATTACTGGAGAGTAAAAGCGGTCAACGGAGCGGGTATAAGCGACTGGGCATATTCGAGATTTACGACGGCAAATACGCCTTCGCCTGTAACGCTTGTTTCACCGAATAATGTTATCCATCAACCCGCAGGAGGTACGCTTTTCACATGGCGTAAACTGATATTTCCCGGCGTTTCAGGTTACTGGCTTGAAGCAACTACGGATACAGTCGCAGGAACTCCGTATATGGTCGACTCTGCAATCCTTGCTGCTGATACATCTAAAATTGAGGGCGGCTGGGGATATTTCACTAACTATTACTGGAGAGTAAGGGCAAAGAACAGTTTCGGATGGGGTGATTACAGTCTTTACTTCAAATTCCAGACAGAGGTCGGACCTCCGATCCTCGTATATCCTGCCAACAACCAGCTCGGTATCGTGCCAACTGTAACGCTTGACTGGGACAATGCGCCCGGAGCGGTAACATACAGGATGCAGCTATCCGCGGATTCTACGTTCGCTTCAACACTGATAAACGTTGCAGGACTGCCGACGTCTACTGTACCGTCAGGATTCCTGATAATACTTTCCGATTACTTCTGGAGAGTCAATTCCACGAATGCTCAGGGAACCAGTATCTATTCATCTGTATTCAAGTTCCGTATAATGGGTCAGCCGCTTATGGTTAACCTCGTGTCGCCGGCAAACAATGCCATCAACGTAGCAGCACTCAATACGGTGTTTACATGGAATAAAGGAGTGGATCAGACACTTTCCGTAACAGGAAATACAGGCAAGATTAATAACAATAAAGACAATATTAACAATGAAAAAGAAAAGACCGGTATCAACACAGGTAAGACAAGCAATAATACAGGAACAACAGGCACCGATGAAATTACAATGGTAACCAAATACTGGTTTGAACTCGTTACCGATACTGTAGCGATGACAGGTCTCCTGCAGGATACAACACTTACGGATACTACAAGGACACTCGCAAGCCTGAGTAACATGACGGCCTATTACTACCGCGTAAAAGGCAAGAATGAGATAGGATGGGGCAGCTTCAGCGTGTGGAATAAATTCACGACAACAGTCGCTCTGCCGACACTGTTAACTCCGGCAAATAACGCGGTTGACGTTGCAATATCACCGGTACTTGACTGGAGTGACGTGGTAACGGCAACGACTTACGATTTGCAGGTATCGGAAGACCCGGCATTCTCTACACTGTTATTTAACGTGGACGGACTGCCAATATCGGAGTATGCTATTCCTGTGCCGTTTAATGTATTCACAACATACCACTGGAGAGTACGGGCAACAAACGCAAACGGAACATCACCGTACTACTCAACACCGTTCATGTTCAGGACAGTCCCGAACGCTCCGCTTGCACCGGTGCTTCTCACGCCAGCCAACAACTCGACAGGCTTAACACTGCCTGTTGCACTGCAATGGTCGAAAGTAAACGACGCATACACATACA
>JAPLFI010000235.1 GCA_026390755.1 Ignavibacteriota bacterium | reverse complement strand
TTTAAATTGTATTTCATTTTTTACCAATACCTGGACTTCAAAGAGTTACATACAACAAGTTATTTCGAAAACATTGTTTTATCAAGCCATTTTTGCCATGCAATGTCAATAAAAATACTACCTGCAATAATATATTAGGATTGAAACTGAAACCGTATAAATTTATATTTATGCATATCGCAAAATATGAAAAAACAAAAAGATCCAATGAAAGACGAGAAGCAAATCACAAAGGTCTTTAGAACTCCCGAAGGAGGCAAAGCTTTTGATATGGTATCGGACGAAAACGCTGTTATTCAAAAGGTTACGGATATTCCCGGCATAATATCAGGGACTTTCAGCAAGGTACTGCCGGTTTTGCCGCTCAAAGATATTGTAATATATCCGTATATGATATATCCGATTCTTGCCGGCAGGGAATCATCAATAAAGGCTATTAACGTCGCCTCGGCAACAGAAGATAAATATATACTTTTAGTTACACAAAAAGACTCTTCCATAGAAGAAACTTATGCCGATAATCTTTACAACACGGGAACTTTTGCGCGTATTTTGCAGATTCTGAGGCTTCCTAACGGTTTAATCAAGGTGCTTGTGGAAGGAATATTTGTTGCCGATATAAGCTCTTTCCTGAAAACAGATTATATCAGCGCCGAATTTCTGATACGGACGGCGGCTGATTATTCGGGCATCAGGCAGGATATACTTATTAACAGAACATCCGTATTATTTTCAGAATATATTAACCTATATCCCGCGCATTCAAAGGATATACATGAACCATACACATCCTTAACCGAAGCGGACAGAAAATTATATTACATAGCTTCGGCAATCAATTTTAATATCGAACGAAAACAAAAGATACTTGAGTTAAATAATTTTGACGATAAATTTCTTGAAATCATCAGTATTTTAACTTCCGAAAATGAAATACTCGGTATAGAAAAAGAAATTGAAAATAAAGTCCAGTCTGCCATGCAAAAAAATCAGCGTAAATTTATTGTGCAGGAGCAGATTAAAATTCTTCAGGAAGAAATGGGAGAGCATGCAGAGCTTGACCCGGATCTTATGAAATTAAAGGAGGCAATTGAAAATTGTGATATGCCTGACAGTGTGAAATCCAAGGCGCTTGAAGAATTTGAAAAAATCAGAAAAACCCCTCCCATGTCACCGGATTTTTCTGTCAGCCGGAATTATCTGGAGTGGATGACAAGCGTTCCCTGGAATAAATTCACGGATGATAATTATAATCTCGATAACGCGAAGAAGATTCTGGATGAAGATCATTACGGATTGGATAAACCAAAGGAACGGATTCTTGAATTATTGGCTGTGCTGAAATTATTAAAAGACAAAAATATTACCAAACCTCCTAAGGGGCAGATACTGTGCTTCGTCGGTCCTCCGGGCGTCGGCAAAACATCACTGGGTAAATCAATTGCCAGGGCACTGAACCGTAAATTCGCCAGGTTATCGGTAGGCGGCGTGAAAGATGAAGCCGAAATCCGCGGACACAGAAGAACATACATCGGCTCTATGCCGGGCAGGATAATACAGGCAATGAAAAAAGCCGGTACATCGAATCCAGTTATTTTAATTGATGAGATTGATAAAATGGGTAACGATTATCGCGGCGATCCCGCGAGCTCCATGCTGGAAGTACTGGATCCCGAGCAGAATAACTCGTTTAATGACCACTATCTCGATATAGATTATGACTTGTCAAATGTTCTTTTCATAACGACTGCGAATGTGCAATATAATATTCCGCTTCCGCTTCAGGACAGAATGGAAATAATAGAAATGCGAAGTTATCTTGATTTTGAAAAGATTCAGATAGCTAAACGGCATATTTTACCCAAGGAGCTGATTGAGCACGGAATGGATAAAGATGAAGTAAAGTTTCCCGATCAGGTTATTCATAAAATCATCAGAGAATATACAAGGGAAGCGGGTGTAAGAAATCTTGAAAGAGAACTCAGTTCCGTTATAAGGAAAGTCGCCAGGAATAAACTCGGCGACGGAGGGAAAAAGAAATTTATCGTAGTTACGGCAAAGCTCGTCGAGAAATATCTCGGAGTACCTAAATACGAGGATGTTGATACTAAGAATGACGAAAAAACAAAGATAGGTTCGGTTTACGGGCTTGCCTGGACTTCACTCGGCGGTGAAATTCTTACAATAGACGTAACGGTTATGAAGGGAGTGAATAAAATCACACTGACTGGTCAGCTGGGAGATGTGATGAAGGAGTCCGCTATAGCGGGATTATCTTATATCAAATCAAATTCCAGAAAATTCGGTATTCCGGATAACTTTTTCAAAGACAAGGAAGTCCATATACATGTACCCGAAGGCTCTATTCCTAAAGACGGTCCCTCGGCAGGTATTACTATGATTATTGCGATGCTGTCGGCTATTACTAAAAATCCTGTGAAAGCAGGTATTGCGATGACGGGAGAAATTACGCTCAGAGGGAATGTGCTTCCGATTGGCGGGCTTAATGAAAAACTGCTCGCCGCCGTTCGAAGCGGAATTAAAACGGCGATAATACCGGCGGATAATAAGAAAAATCTTATCGAGGTCCCGAAAGATATTACCGAAAAGCTTCTTATACTGACGGCAAAAACTGTGGATGAAGCTATTAAAGGTGTTTTTTGTAAATCTAAAATTACATTCAAAAAATAATGTCAGAAAGTAAATATAAAGTTTCTGCTCTTAAATTCAGGCCTCAGCTTTTCTCTG
>JAPLFI010000187.1 GCA_026390755.1 Ignavibacteriota bacterium | reverse complement strand
TGTAAATGAAAAACTACGGTTTATACCTTGTACTTTTCCATAACTTTTTTTCTCGTATATGGTATCAGTCCGCCGGCTTCCACAATCGCCATTCGGGCTTCCGGTAAAGGTAATGTCCCAAACCTTTTTCCCGTGGTCTTATTTACGACTTCTTTTCCTTCAAGCTCAATATCATCACCGACACTCGCTTCTAAATCGGGACATGTGATAAGGTTCAATCCGAGATTAATCGAATTCTGAAGGAAGATCCTCGCGTAATTTTTCGCGATTACTACAAGTTCATGCCCGTTAATCGTCGAAGCCGCCTGCTCTCTCGAAGAGCCGCATCCGAAATTATTATCGGCAATTATTACGCTCCCTTTCGGATATTCACCGCTGTTGAGCTTCTTGTTCAATTCCGTGTAATCAGCGAAACAAAATTGCGGTGTTTCCGTCGGCAATACGGTTGCCATGTAGCGTCCGGGATATATCGCATCCGTGGATATGTCGTCTCCGAACTTATAAACTACTTTTGCCATAGATTAATTTTCTCCTTTCACGGGACTCGAAATATAACCTGCTACGGCACTCGCGGCGGCTACTGCGGGAGAACATAAATATACCTCCCCTTTCGGATTTCCCATTCTTCCTTTAAAGTTTCTGTTTGTAGTTGAAAGCGCTACCTCTCCGTCACCAAGCGCGCCCTGATGGATTCCGAGACAGCATCCGCATCCGGGATTCATTATTATCGCGCCCGATTCAGAAAAGATTTCGAGATATCCTTTCTTCATTGCATCTTTATATATGCTCCATGAAGCGGGGAAAATCAGCATCCGTGTTTCCCTTGCGACTTTTTTTCCTTTCAGTATTCCCGCCGCAATTTCAAGGTCGTCTATTCTGCCGTTTGTGCAGGAGCCGATTACTATCTGGTCAATTTTCACGCCCTTAACTTCACTGATTGGCTTTACATTGTCAACTGTATGCGGACAGGCTATCTGCGGCTCTAACTTGCTTGCATCTATTTCAATTATCCCGCAGTATTTCGCATCAGCATCAGGTAAAACATTTTCTATTTTATCCGTAACTCCCGCCGCTTTCAGATATCCCGCCGTCTCTGCGTCACCCGGAATAATACCGGATGTAGCGCCTGCTTCAACAGACATGTTGCATAATACTAATCTACCCGACATCGGCATGTTCTCTATCGTATCGCCGTGGAATTCTATTACCTTGAAATTCGCTCCCTGCGCGCTGATTTTTCCGATTATATGCAATATTAAATCTTTAGGATAAACATTTTCCGGTAGTTTTCCTTTAACAATTATTTTGATTGTCTCGGGTACTTCCACATTCAGCACAACTCCGAGCGCCCATACGCTCGCCATTTCAGTGGCGCCTATTCCGAATGAAAACGCTCCAAAAGCGCCGTGCGTAGTTGTGTGACTGTCCGTCCCCACTACTACGTAACCCGGTCTTATGTATCCGTATTCCGCAATTATCTGATGACAGATTCCGCCTTCATCCGAACGAATATCGTGGAATTTCTTTATTCCGTTTTTCTTTACGAAATTCCTGATTTTCTTCTGGTTCGTTGCCGTCTTTGAACTCTCTGCCGGTACCCTGTGGTCGAATATAATCGCTATTCTGTCAGGATTCCAAAGTTTTGTCTCCAAACCCGTGCCGCTGAAGACTTCATCATATTGATTTATCACCAGCGCGGCATTTTCGTGCGACATTGCCACATCAACTTCAGGTTCGAGAACATCACCCGGCTTCACTGATTTTTGTCCCGAAGCCCTTGCAAGTATTTTCTCAACAATTGTCATGCCCATTTATTTTACTCCTGTTTAAATATTTAAAAAGTTTACGCGAATTGTGTTTGAATATAATCATGTTAATATTTATTTGAAATTTATTTATTTATGCACAACTATTTTCCCGAATATTTCCCCGTTTTAATAATATGCACCACTCCCAGTTTTTATACACTTATAGCTTGTAATTATTATGCTCATTTGATACTTTTTACGAATAATAAATTTAAAAATGTTAATGAAAAACTCTATCAAAATTATTTTCGCTTTTTTGCTGTTTTTGCCTCTTTTTGCCGAAGCTCAGCAAAATGAAATTCCGGATTATTCGAAATTTGAATCCCGTGTTATTTTACCTCCCGGATATTCCCCTTCTCCGCTCGGTACACAAAGTTCAGTCATCACTTCTGCCGACGGATTTGACAATTATTATCTCGGCGCAAAACCCGAAAGACCCAAAGAACAGCGTCTGCGCCTGGAATATTAACGAACTCTATTATTCGCTTAACGGTATGGACTGGATAAAGAAAAATGTTTCTTTCCCCGGCTTTTCAGTAATCGGCGACCCTGTACTCGCTTATGACAGCCTCGGAAATGTGTACTATTCTCAACTGTACCAGAACGGCAGTACATACGGCGCCGCTGTAGCGAAATCTTTTGATAAAGGAGTGAACTTCACTCAGTTTGCAAGCGCTTGTTCTTTTGCGGGCGGACTCGTAGATAAAGAGTGGATTACCTGCGACCAGACTGCCGGTCCCTACAGCAATTATGTTTATATGGGATGGAGACAGTTCGGCTCAACAGGTATGCGGTTTGTTCGCAGTACAGACGGCGGCGTTACATGGTCATCACCGCTTACTCTCGGCGGCGATCAGGGCGCTTATGTAACTGTCGGAGCTAACGGGTCTATATCCGGCGGTAATGTTTATTTTGGATGTACAAACTCAAGCACAATCAGAGTTTACCGTTCCACTGACGGCGGCGCAACATTCGGTTCAGCAGTAAATGCTGTTACCGGTATTGCCGGTCCGGGTGTGATATGTGCCGGCAGATATACGATGAAAAGCTGTATCAGAACGAATTTCTTTCCGCTGATGGCGGCTGATAATAGTTTTACTTCAACACGCGGCAATCTTTATGTTGTCTATGCGGCTAATCCCGCCGGTATTGACCTTGCCGATATTTATATGGTTAAATCAACTGATTACGGTTCAACCTGGACTTCGCCTGTGAGAATCAACGACGACGCTACAACAGCTGATCAGTGGATGCCCGCAATTACTGTCGATAAGGTTACCGGTAAGGTTTTTATTTTCTGGTATGATTCACGGATTGACCCAGCGGGAAATCTTATGACCGAAATTTACGGTACCCATTCAACCGACGGAGGAAATAATTTCATGCCGAATTATAAGATTTCGAACGCTTCGTTTAATCCCAATAATATGGGCGTTTCTCAGCCGGGCGGCGAAAAATATATAGGTGATTATGTCGGCAATGCTTCCGTCAATTCCGTCACATCGCTTAATGCATGGAATGATTCACGTAATAATAATATGGGCAGTTTTGTAAGTTATGGTCCTGATTTTGCCATGAAGACAAATACTTCTCTGAAATATTTGCCGAATAACGACAGCGTTACCGTCGGCGTTTCCGTACCTGCTGTCAGAGGCGGATTCAACGAAAGAGTTAAGTTTACTCTTTCGCTCGATTCTGTTCCCGCCTCGGGTAATATTACCTTCTCATTCGTTAACGGCAGGGATTCTATTACAGCTTTCCCGGATTCCGTATTCGTTAAGATAAAAACTGTCGGTTCTGTTACTCCTAAAAAATATACGGTGACTATTCTCGGAAGCGGGAAAAACGGAACTCCCGCTCACAGGAGAAATATTGATATTATAGTCAATTCTTCTTATGCTAATATCGGCACTAACCGCGAAGGGATATGCGATTTTAAAATCAACGGAATTGCATATATTATAAGGCAAAACATTCTGTATCCGAACGGAACTACGATTACGGTACAGGCAGTAAGTCCGAAAATTACCGGCGGCACAAAATACGTTTATACAAACTGGTCTGATAACGGGGATACTACACATAATATTACGGTTAATTCTTCGGTTAACCTGACAGCAAATTATAAAGCGCAATATAAACTTCAGATTAATTCTATCGTAGGAAATACATTCGGCGGCGATCTTTTCTATGATTCGCTGCAGTCGTTCACATTCGGAGTTCTCTCGCGCCAGATTACGTTTAACGGTACTCCGTACCGCTTCCGCGGATGGACAGGCGCAGGTACGGGCGCCTATACAAGCCCGGACAGCACGGGTAATGATTCCGCCGTTACACTATCATTAGCCAACGCTGTTGTTGAAATCGCCCGTTGGCAGGCTATTGTCGGAGTGAGCAACATTAGTTCGGAAATTCCGTATAAATATGAACTGTATCAGAATTATCCGAACCCGTTTAATCCGGTCACGAAAATCAATTTTGATATAGTCAAACAGAGCAATGTTAAAATTATCGTTTATGACGCACTGGGACGTGAAATCGAAACTCTGCTGAATGAGGAACTTCAGCCCGGAAAGTATTATGCTGATTTCAATGCATCAAAACTCGCGAGCGGTTTATATTTTTACAGAATAACTGCCGGAGATTTCTCCGATGTTAAAAGGATGATAATTCTGAAATAAGTATCTTTGTTTTCTATTGGAGTTAAGAACTAATTTTGATATTTTTATTATAACTTTTTTTTAAAATTAAACTCTCAAAATATGAGAATTACAAAACTTCTTCTCGCGCTGTTTGCTGTGACCTGCTGCATTTCTGTCACGGCTGTTCTTTTTTCACAAAGTAACAATTGGGACGACCCGAATCTCGACAGAATTCCGCAGCACCTTCTGAGGCAGTCTCAGTTATTCAGTACTCAGTCAACTAATGCGGTTATCACCTCCCCCGACGGATATGATAATTTCAACCTCGGAACAGACTTTGCCGAGCCGCACATGTCTGTAAATCCGAGAAACCCGCTCTGGTTTTTCAATGCGTTCAATACAAATTCGGCTCACGGTACTCTTAACGGTATGGACTGGTATAATGTAGTACCAAATTTCGGGACTACTGTCCAGGGTGACCCTGTAACTGCTTATGACAGCCTCGGGAATCTGTATTATGAGTCTATGACAGGCAATATTACGGGTACGAGAATTGTTAAATCAACGGATAACGGACAAAACTGGTTGCCGTCTGTTGCAGGTAATGTCGGTAATGATAAGAACTGGATTGCGGCTGACCAGACCGGCGGTCCTTATGCGAATTATGTCTATGGAACAATGACTCCGGGAAATTTCATCAGAAGCACCAATCAAGGCGCATCGTTCAGTGTTTCCTGGTCTTTCAGCACACAAACCCTTCCGGGTATGATGGTTTGTGTCGGTCCAAAAGTCGGCGCACCGGACGTTCCGGGTGGAGCCGTCTATGTCGTGACTAACTCAGGCAGTTCAGTTAATGCTACGTATTCATTCTATGTCTCTAATGACGGCGGCGCATCCTTCTCAATTAAATCACAACAGAATTTTGTCGGTTATCTCGGCACTTATGTAGGAGGCAGAAATTCAGTGCAGAATATGCGCACAAGGCCCTATCCGTTTATTACGGCGGATAACAGCTATGGACCGAACCGCGGACGTCTTTATGTGATTTATGCAACTAATAATCCGGCCGGCGACGGAAATAAATCGGATGTCTATTGCAGGTATTCGACAGATCAGGGCGCTACCTGGTCTGCACCGGTTATGATAAACGATGACCCGAATCCCACTGCAAATTATCAATGGCACCCTTCAACATGGTGCGATAAACTGACCGGCAGACTTTTTGTCAAATGGCTCGATACACGCCTTTGCCCTACAAGCGATAGCTGTGATGTTTATGCTTCTTATTCTGATAACGGCGGCACAACATGGGTCCCGAATCAGAGAATCACAACAAAAAACTTCAGGATTAACTGCACTTCATGCGGAGGCGGCGGAACACCGGCTTACCTCGGAGATTATGACGCTGTCTCGGCTTATGGAAAAAATTCAATGATAGTATGGACTGATTTCAGGGCGGGAACATTCGGCAGTTATACTGCGTATTATCCCGATTTCGCAATGACGATTAATCCCCTTTCAACGGCAATCGGAAATAATGACAGTATGTTTATTCGGGTTAAAGTGCCTTCTGTTAAATCTTATACCGACAGAGTTAAATTCACTGCTGCAGTTGATACATTACCCGTATCAGGTTCTTTCAATTTTTCTTTCGTGAATGGCAAGGATTCAATAAGCACCTATCCGGACTCTGTTACACTGAGAGTTAAAACAATCGGAACCATTACTCCAAAACTTTACAGGGTAATTATATCCGGCAAAGGACCGAACGGAACTCCCGTCCATAATCGGGTTCAGAATATTTATGTCGGAGTTGCTCCGGTAACTATCGGCACAAACAGGGAAGGTGTATGCGATTTTAAAGTAAACGGAGTAACATATAATACACGTCAGAATTTAGTCCTGACAATCGGCTCAAGTGTTTCGGTTCAGGCAATCAGTCCGAAAGTTGTCGGCGGTACGCGATATGTATATACTAACTGGTCTGACGCAGGTGATACAACACATAACATTAATATAACAGGCGCGAATACTTATACTGCGTTCTATAAACCTCAGTACAGACTTACTATTATTTCTCAGGCAAGTAATACTTACGGCGGAGGAATTTATTACGACTCGGCTGCTGCATTTACTTTCGGAGTGAACGCAAGAATTGTGAACTATAACGGACAAACTTATCAGTTCAGAGGCTGGATTGGCTCGGGTACCGGATCTTATACAAGTCCGGACAGTACCGGGAATGATACTGCAATTACACTCGCTATGAATACTGCCATTGTCGAAACGGCGAGATGGCAAAATATTACAAGCGTTATTAATATCAGCGCTGAAATTCCCCGGGAATATAAATTAAGCCAGAATTATCCCAATCCCTTCAACCCTGTTACTACTATTAATTTTGATATAGTAAAAGCAGGTATCGTCAGGCTTGTCGTTTATGACGCTCTCGGACGTGTTGTCGAGGAAATTCTGAACGAAAATGTTCAGCCCGGCAGTTACAAAGCCAATTTCAATGCAAGTAAACTTGCAAGCGGCATGTATTTCTATAAACTCACGACTCAGGATTTTAACGATGTTAAGAGAATGGTCGTGCTGAAATAAATTTTATTTCTGTATATAATTCAGTAACGGGTTTCGTTTTTCGAAACCCGTTTTTTATTTTATTTCAGGAAAATGCGATGATTTATGCCACTGCTGTTATACTTAAATTCAGTTATTTTATGATATTATGCTGATTCATATACATACTGAGAATCCGGAACCGAGAAAGATAAAGATTGTAGCGGAATGCCTTAATGACGGCGGAATTATTATTTATCCGACTGATACCGTGTACTCACTCGGCTGTAATCTCTATAACCATACTGCTATTGAAAAAATCAGCAGTATAAAGAATATTGACCCGAAAAAAGCAAATTACTCACTCGTTTGCCATGACCTCAGCCACCTTTCCGATTTTGTATTCAGTATTGATACACCGCTTTACAGGGTAATGAAAAAAGCCCTTCCGGGACCATATACGTTCATACTGAGGGCAAACAATAACGTTCCGAAAATATTCAGGAGTAAAAAGAAAACTGTCGGAATTAGAGTTCCGGCTAATCTAATCAGCCGTTCAATTGTCAGGGAACTCGGAAATCCGGTAACTTCCACATCAATACATGACCTGAATGACATTGATGAGTACATCCGGGACCCTGAAATAATTTATGAAAAATACGGCAATCTTGCTGATATAGTCATTGACGGAGGATTCGGAAACATAGAACCGTCAACTGTACTCGATTGTTCAGAAGGTGATATAGTGTTAATACGGAAAGGCCTCGGAAATCTCGATAATATACTGTAATCTGAGACAATGTTTATTTTCTCTGACTTATACGGATTTTATATTCTTTAAAGCCACTCGTCTTTAAGTATGTCACCCTTGATCCCGATTACGACAATGCGTATCGGAACCTTCCTTACTGCGCTTTCGGAAGCAAGTTCCGCAATCCTGATTAATCCGCCGCAACACGGCACTTCCATAATTACAACGGTTAAAGTATTTATCATAGCAGAGTCAATCATTGTTTTGATTTTCTCAATATATACTTCCTTATTGCTGTCGAGTTTCGGACATGCAATAATTAATTTCTTCCCCTTTAAAAATCTGCCGTGGAAATCTGATATACTGAATGAAGAGCAATCAGCGGCTAAAACTATATCGGCACACTTAAAATGCGCCGCCTGCGGATTTATTAAATGAAGCTGTATGGGCCAATGAGTCAGCTCGGTTTTTTTGCCGGTATTCACATTACACTGACTTTCTTCGCCGCCATCGAAAGAAACTTCCCTTGAACCCGGACAGCCGGAGTGATGCGAAACCGGAGAAGGATCTAAAACAGTTAATTCTGTTTTAAATAAACTGCTGAGGTTAACTTCAATATTATGATTTTTAATGTAAGAGATGCCTTCTTCAAGAAATATTTCCTCTCCGTGGTCTTTCAGGTGTTTGAGATGTGCCAGTATAACTTTCTCTCCGTTTTTGGATATCCTTTCCATTACCGCCGTTTCACTGTATGGTTCGGCTTCCTTCTCTTCAAGTTTTATTGCTCCCGTGTGACACGTCCCTAAACAAGCTCCGAGTCCGTCGCAGTATAATTCACTAACGAGACGTGCTTTGCCGTCTATCATTTGCAGTGCGCCTTCATGGCAGCCCTCTACGCATTCGCCGCAGCCGTCGCATTTTATTTCATCAATTGTTATTATTGTTCTTTTCATTTTATTCAGACTTTTTTGTCTTAATAATAATCATTAACGGATAATATTTCAAGTGATATTTTTATTCCCGGATTATAATGAATTGTTAATAAATAGCGATAAAAATTATTTCAAAAACCTGATAGACTCAAGAGACGCCTTCATTTTTTCTTCAACTGCAGGGAATTGTGTATCCCTTGCCATACCCTGTAAAATATATAATTTAGAATTTCTTATTATATAGTAATGCAATATTACATTGCATATCTCTTTTCCTCCAATAGTTTGACGCCAGAAATATCTCGCGCTCAGCGCGGGTACGTTATCAAGCCGGATATTTCTGTTGCCTATAAGATTAACCGTTTTAAGTCTTTGTTTTATAGCTCCGTACATATCTTCGATACTCAAATCGTTAGCCGTCAATCCGCTGTAATCTCCGCTTTTATAAACTTCAATTAATATGCCAGACCCATCAGGTGCATTTGCTTCAATAATAACGCCTGTACCCGATATCTTCCAGCCTTCCGGGAAATTGATTCCGAATTCATATTGTTCGCTTTTAAAAAAATTGGATTCCTGTTTGTCAGTGAAAGCAAATGTCAGTATAAAACCCTGCATAATATTTTCAAAATCATCAAAAGCATCTTTCTTTGCCAGAGACTGCAAAATAAAAAGTGTTTCGCCTCTGACTATATAAAACTGCGAGATGATAAAATCTTTTTTTTCGATTACAACGGCAAATTTGCCCTGTAATGCCGGATCTCCTCCGATATTCGTGTAATCGTTTTCTATGAGGAGAGCCCCCGTATATGTACTCTGCATTGATTTCAGTATATCGTTTATATCGAGCTGATCTGCGGTCTTTCCT
>JAPLFI010000003.1 GCA_026390755.1 Ignavibacteriota bacterium | reverse complement strand
TGCGGAGGGTCTGTTTCCATAAACATTTCCCAGGTTAAACTTCCAAACAGGCTGAACGGAGCTGATTCCCAGAAACTATAACCGCTGCTGCGCGCAAATGCAAAGAAGAGTCCGCCGTGATACGGATGCCCGAACTGATTCGTCGAAAATTTATCATTATCCCAGACAAATCCGGTATCAAGATTATGCTTGACTGATTTGAAAGTTATTTTTGCAAAGTCTGCGTGCCCGACATAATTATTCATTAAAGCCAGTCCTATATTGAACCCCTGTCCTTCCGCCAAGGGTATGAGCAGATTCCACTTCTTATTGTACTCGGGATATTCCCTGTGATACTTATTCGTATCGAGCGGAGGAAGGACTTTAATATTTTTTGGATTTCTATATGACTCTTTCGATATTTTATACGAAATATTTTCATATAAACTGTTTTCATCTGAAAATAAATTCGTCTGCGAGGGCTTATCTTCTATCGAGCGCAGAGTCAATATTTCCGTGTCGGTTAATAAACGCAGTTCTTTGCTGTCAATATTTAAAATCCTGAAATTATCAGCAGTAATCAGCTCATTAGTCTGCGAAAAAACGGAACCGGAAATAAGTGTGAATAATAATAATAATAAGTAAAGCCTGCTTTTCATAAGCATAATATTTAATTCAAAAGTGTGCAGTAATTTATTAAATTATTTAATCATTTAAAACATTAATAATTTGCATATTCAACAATAAATATTTTTTATTAGTTTTAAATAATACCTGAAATTTATTATATTGCGTTATAAAAATATTTTGATGAAATTGTCCATATAAATTATGAAATTATTATACATCTTTATATCGGTTCTGGTTTTCAGTATTAGTGTTAACGCGCAGGATAAACATCACGGAGATAAGAAACACGGAGATAAGAAACACGATTCGAATACATGCGACTGTGCGAAGTGGAAATTTGAGTTCACTGCGGGTGCATGGAATACAGCCGTTGGCGGAGATGTTACTGCTAACAGTCTCCCCGGTAATATTTATCTTCCTCTGAAGGATAAGTTTGACGGCGCTGACTTTTCTTTCCTCGCTGATTTTGAAATGAGTAAAGGCGTAATTAAGATAATCGGACAGTTTACATCACTTAACCAGACAGGTGACGGTACGTTCGTTAACAGCATTTACCAAAAATCACATTCAACGATAAGACCTCTTTACGTTGTAGGCGGAATTGCTTTCGATTTTTACAGCGATAAAGCTCTCCAGCTTGATTTATTAGCGGGCGTCAGATGGAATTTTATCAGGAACCAGGTTCAGACAACATACGTGAACGGTGTTGTTCAGTCTGAGACGGAAAAAAGAGGATACATAGACCCCCTCGTCGGCGGCAGGTTCTATTACACTCCTTTTACACATCGCGGATGGAAGAATTTATACTTTAAAGGATACATGGACATCGGGGGTTTAGGGCTGGTCTCGAAACTTGCTTTTCAGGCTTACCTCGCGGCAGGATATAGCCTTAACGAAACATTTTCTCTGCGGCTCGGTTACAGATATTTCGACGACCATTACGTAAAGGGTAATTTTCTGTATGATGTCGGATTCCAGGGATTTGAATTCG
>JAPLFI010000408.1 GCA_026390755.1 Ignavibacteriota bacterium | reverse complement strand
GGCATATATCTCTCAAATAATAATGGAGTAACCTGGACACAAACTACTCTGAATAATAGAATTGTTTATTCATTAGCGGTACTCGGAAATAATATTTTTGCCGGAACATGGGATGGTGTTTATATCTCTTCCGATAACGGAGCAAGCTGGACCCGAGCCGGTTTGAATTATACAGATGTTTCTTCTCTTGCAGTCAGCGGGAGTAGTATTTTTGCAGGAACTGACGGTGGAGGCATTTATCTATCAACGAATAACGGAACAAACTGGACTCAAGCCGGTCTTGATAGTAATTATGTACGCTATATTGCAATCAGCGAGAATAATATTTACGCGGCAACAATAACTCATGGGGTTTATCATTCCACAAATAACGGAAAAAGCTGGACATTAATTGGTTTAAATAACCGGGAAATTCTATCGCTTGCAGTTAACGGTGATAATATTTTTGCAGGAACTATTAATTCACCTGCAGGCACAGGCGGTGTTTATCTTTCCACAAATAACGGAAAGAGATGGACTCAAACAGCTTTGAATAATCAATCAGTAACTGCGATTTATATCGTGGGGGATAATATTTTTGCAGGGGGCGCAAAGACTAACAATTATTTTTCAGGGAATATATATCTTTCAACCAATAACGGCACGAGCTGGGCAAGTAAAAATCAGGGATTCTATTCTGTTCCAACAACCCGGACATTTATAGTATCAAACGATTATATATTTGCCGGAACGGCCGGATATTCTGTATGGCGCCGGGGGCTTTCCGAAATTATGCAAAATAACAGTACGGAACTTTCATCTTGTCACAAAACTATCCGAATCCTTTCAATTCAATGACAAAAATTAAATGGTCAATGTTAAATACGGGTAATGCTAAAATTATCATTTACGATATTAGCGGCCGTGAAATTCAAACAATTGTGAATGAGACACTGAATCCCGGGAGTTATGAGGCGACGTTTGACGGGACACGGTTTGCGAGCGGGGTGTATTTTTACAGACTGACGGCGGAGGGATACGGGGAGACGAGGAAGATGATGTTAATTCGTTAAATTTTACATTATGAAAAAACTTATCTTAACATTTCTGGCGGTTATATTTATAAGTACACATGCAAATGCGCAGTGGATGCAGTATGATGGTCCTGCAGGTGGAGATATTCATTGTATCGCCGTTAACGGAAATAATGTTTATATAGGAGTGGCTGATTATCCTCAGGGTTCAGGAGGTGTTTATTACTCCTCAAATTACGGCAGAAACTGGACACAAACTTCTTTGAAATACCTTAATATATATTCACTTGCAGTATCAGGAAATAATATTTTTGCGGGTACCGGAGAAAATGGAGTTTATATCTCTACTAATAATGGTGCGAATTGGACACATACTTCTTTTTATATTGCAGGAGTGTATTCCCTTGCAATTCTCGATAACAATGTATTTGCAGGGACGGATATGAATGGACTCTATCGCTCAACAGATAACGGCTTAAGCTGGTCAAGGTGTTTTTTAGCTACGGTTTTATCCCTCGCAGTCAGCGGAGACAATGTATTTGCCGGATTAGATAATTACGGCGTGTATATTTCCACTAATAAAGGCGTAACCTGGTTACCGTCTCCTTTGACGAATATAGATGTTTATTCTCTTTCGTCATCCGGAAATAATATATTTGCCGGAACAAATGGTAATGGCATTTATATCTCTGCAAATAACGGTGCTAACTGGACACAAACAGCTTTGAACAATCAATGGATTTGGTCACTCTCAGTCAGCGGAAATAATATTTGTGCGGGAACATGGGGCGCAGGCGTTTATGTTTCATCAAATTACGGTGAAAGCTGGGAACAAAAAGGTGTGAATAACCAAAGTATTCTAGCAATTGCTGCCATTGGAAATAATATTTTAGCCGGGACTCATTATAGCGGCGTTTATTTTTCTACAAATAACGGCAGTGAATGGAGTCAAACAGGAATAAACAACCAGACTGTGATGAGCTTTGCTGCTTTCGGAGAGTACATGCTGGCAGGAACTTATTATAGTGGTGTTTATATTTCAAGCAATAACGGAGTAAACTGGGTGCAGACTTCCTTAAACAATAATTGTGTCTTTTCCATTGCTGTAAGTCCCGGCTCCGGCGGAAACAACATATTCGCGGGAACATGGGGTTCCGGAGTCTATCGTTCTGAAAATAACGGCGTTACATGGATTCAAACAAATCTGAATAATGATTTTGTTCCGTCGCTTGCTATACTTGGAAACAACATTTTTGCAGGAACATATTATGGTATTTATTTATCTTCAAATAACGGCAGGAGCTGGAATCAATGTTTGAGTTACTGGACAGGTTCCCTTGCCGTAAATGGAAATAATATTTTTGCTGGGACTGAAGGCGGAATTTTTATCTCTACAAATAGCGGGTCTACGTGGACGCAAACTTCTTTGAACAATAAAACTGTTATATCGCTTATGTCAGCAGGAAATAAAATATTTGCGGGAACAATCGATAGTGGGGTTTATATTTCATCAAATAGCGGTGCAAATTGGATACAATCAGGTTTATATTTTAATACTATAAATTCTTTAGCGTCATTTGGAAATAATATTTTTGCCGGCACATCTGACAGTGGAATTTTTCTTTCCACGAATAACGGTGTCAACTGGATTAAAAAGAATCAGGGATTCAATTCTGTTCCGACAATTAATGCGTTATTGATAGCAAACAACTACATCCTGGCGGGGACTTATGGCCAATCTGCCTGGCGGCGTTATCTATCCGATATTCTTACTGGCGTCCAAAATATTAGCTCGGTAATTCCTTCAGCTCATAAATTATATAACAATTTCCCCAACCCCTTCAATCCTTCAACAAAAATAAGATATGCCTTACCTCGTTCCGGGAGTGTGAGGCTGGCGGTGTATGACGTTATGGGACGGGAGGTTGAAATGCTGGTGAATGAAAGGCAGGCGGAGGGGACTTATGAGGCGACGTTTAACGGGAGCAGGTTTGCGAGCGGAGTGTATTTTTACAGGCTGACGGCGGAGGGGTACGGGGAGACGAGGAAAATGATGTTAATCAGGTAAATATTAAGATTCTGAAACAATAATGCTGACTGCAAACAACAGCGGCG
>JAPLFI010000356.1 GCA_026390755.1 Ignavibacteriota bacterium | reverse complement strand
TTGACCACAGTATCGGCGTAGTTACCTGAATTATCAAAAGCAATGTAATCGAACCTGTGTTCGCCGTCTGCAAGAGCCGGAGTAAAAATCAAGGTTGCCTGCAAAGACTTTTCGGGAAATCTTAAATCAATTATTGGATTCTTAACTCCGTTTAAGAAATAAGGAACATATACATCATCAAGTTTAACACGTATATTAGAAGTATCTTTAATTACAATCTTACTGTCATCCAAAAATTTAAGTATAATCTGAGGTTTTGATTGTATGTAATCACCGCTGAGAACTTTCGCTCCGTCATATGTTATATCCAAAATCGGTTTCGCTGAATCGCCCGTTACGACAAAACGTGTAATCGCCGTGTTATTATATGTATAAAATTCGTTTTGATTACTAATCAATCTTGTTTCAAAAAACACGGTTATCGTATCGGAAGGAATCTGTTGTCTTCTCATACCTGAAGTATTAACAACCGCTTCGGAAAACAAAGAACTGTCTTTCAACAGAACACTGTATAATGTATCTGATTTAACTTTCCTTGGTCCCGTAGGAGAAGAAACCGACCATGTATTAACAATACCGTCAGCGGAGGTATATCCGACATTCCAGTATTTAACTCTTATTCTAATCGTATCACCCTCCTGGACAGAAGAATCACTCTTAACAAATGAATTATTATCGGCAATTATTTCCGGCGGCGGTAAATAATTAAAGCGTATGTTTTTGAAAATCGGAGATTGATTTCCGACCAATGAATCCATCCAGAACTTTGTATAAACTTTTATACCCGGATAATTGTAAGGACTTATTGTGTCCAGATTGATAATATTATTATTTGTCAATCCTGGGAACAATAGAACTTCCTGGTTATTTCTGTTTAAACCATAAATATCCGTTTTAGAAAAGGAATTCGGGAAAATAATCTGACTCCAGTTCAATAACATATTTTTTTTCGAAGGGACAAAAGTACTGATTACAAAAGCCGAATCGTAAAAAAACTGCGGACTCATTTCGCTGACCGCAGGTAAATACTGCGGCATATTATTATAGCTCTCGCAAATGAGCGGTGAAGGATTGGAATTATAACTTATAAAACTCCAGCGGGAATAGCTCTGTAAATTAACCGAATCAACATAATTACTTCCAAAATATTTTATCCTTGCCTTTACACTGCTATTCAAACCGAAATTAGTCAATGAGGGTATTGCTTTAAGAATTATAATTATATTATTATCGCTGAATGAGTTTAGGTATGTTAACAGAGAATCGTTTGCCTGATTGTTTGTAAATCTGAAATGCTTCAACTCCAGCAATTTTCCGCTGAATTTACTCAACTTAATAACATTAAGTCCTCCCCAAAAAACAGAATCAATAAGCATAAACTGCTTTTGATTCAAGATGAAAAAGCTCGCATCATTGAAAGTTCCTCCCCACGATTGCGCTAAGATATTTCCTGTAAACCGGTTAATGTTTAGCCCGCCATTGCCTGCGGAAATATTGTTTAACTCACCGGCGGAATACTG
>JAPLFI010000115.1 GCA_026390755.1 Ignavibacteriota bacterium | reverse complement strand
TATTTAGTAAAAGCTTATGACTTTCTGAACAACGGAAATGAAAATGATGCACTTTCGTTGTTTGAATTATATTTGAGAGATAACCCGTCAGATACCAAAATCTACCTTCAGGTCGGATATATTTACTATAATAAAAAAGATTTCGAAAAAGCTAAGAAGAATTTTGAATATGTAGTTAATAATTCCACGAATTATGAGGAAATTACTACTGCGAGAAAGTCATTAGAGTATATACAAAGTCAGAGTAAGCCTTCTGTCATCGAAACACCGGTGAATACTGATCCTAAAGTGAATCAAAGTACTTCGGAGATACTTACAACGGCTTATAATCTTTTGAATGCCGGTGACAAAAAAGGAGCGATAAGAGCCTTCGAAAATTATTTGATAGAAAAACCAGATGATGCCAAAATAAAATTACAGCTTGGATATCTTTACGTAGGCGATAAAAGGTACGAATCTGCTTACAAATCATTTGATTATGTGTCAAGATATTCTGATAATACGGATGATGTTGATGCTTCAAATATAGCAATGTATTACTTAAGAGAGAGATTGACTTCAACTGCATCAACTTCGTTAGATATTTATTTTTATAATGCCTTAGAATGGTATCTTCAAACAGATATACCTAATTATCCGAAGAACAATTACATCTCAAATCTGCTTGGACATGTTAATTTCAAAATAGGAAGAACGACAACTTTCGGACCTTACATGGATATTTACCTTGACTCGAAATCAACACCTGAGAAGATATTAAACGACAGGTTTTTTGAGGTTGGTGAATTTTTTAAATGGAAAATAACTGATTTCCTGAATTTTGAACTGAGAGTGGCTTATGTCAGAGAGATAGATTATAAAAAGAACAAATTTCAGTTTAAACCGATTCTTTCAGCCGGGACACGATTCGGCTCTTCTGGATTCTATAAAGACAGAAGAAGTGCAAGAACAGAAAATTTTTACCTGGATTTATACGGAGTGGCTTTATACGACGCCAAGTTTGAGAACTTTTTCGCACAAGCCGCATTTCGTGAAGTTCTGCGCTACCTCCTCGGCGGATACTCGTATATGGAGTTTTATCTCGGTCAGCAGATAATGGCAGATACAAAAAAAGAGTATTATAACAACAATGTTGACCTTTCGATTGGTATGGGTTTCAAGCCGAATCTGGCTGGATTCCCGGTTCTTTTTGTGGAAGCTGTGTCAAGAAATTATCTTCGGGATTATTATCCGCCCAATAATTTTATGACCGGTGATTTAAAGAACCTTTTTTTAATTCGCGCTGGTTTCTTAATCAATTATAATGCAAAATTATGATTTACGAAATTTTTCAAATTCTGTTGTGGATTACAGCGATTTTGCTGTTTATCTCAGGTGTAGATGATCTATACATGGATCTCCTTTTCTGGCTGGAGAGGGGAAAATATAAAAGTATGATGCCGGATTTCTCCGAGATGTTTGATAAAGAGGAGAAGCCGATTGCCATATTGTTAGGAGCCTGGAATGAATCATCAGTTATCGGCAGAACTCTCAGTTATGCTATAGGAAATCAGAATTACAGTAATTTCAGGATATTCGTCGGAGTCTATCCGAATGATCCGGATACAATCAGAGTAGTTCAGAAAATTTCCAAAAAAGATCCGAGAATAATTGCCTGCGTAAATCCGGTTAATGGTCCGTCAACTAAAGCGGATAATCTGAATAGTATATATGCTGGTATTTTAGAATATGAAAAATTGTACGGAAAATTTGAGATTCTTATTGTTCACGATGCCGAAGATTTCATTCATCCTAATGCAATGAAGTTGTACAACTTTTTAATAGGATATAAAGGATTCCATGCAATTCAAATCCCTGTGATTCCGATTAAAAGCAAAATCGGAAAGGTATTTCACAGGACATATTGCGATGCTTTTGCTGAACTTCACACAAAAGATATGATAGTTCGGCAGGCAATGGGTACTTTTATTCCTTTTGCCGGAACGGGAATGGGCTTCCACAGGAAAACATTTAATTATCTCGAAAAATACAGCTTTGAATCAGAAGCCGCAAAAACCGGTATGCCTGTGGAAGAACTTGGAGATAATAGTAATGAAGCTTTGAAATTGACTGCCGAAGATTTCACTTTCGCCAACGATGAAGACAGGGAAACTGAAGTATATATCAATGAGACAAACTATGACGAAGATCCGTTCAAAAGTATGAATGATGATGAGATATCATGGGGAAACAGAAATGTACCGAACGGTATAAAAAACTTTACATTCATATTTTTTGCCGGTATTCTTGTCTGGGTCGCATTTTTTTTCTATAACGCCCGAACGGATTCTACGGAAATTGAAAGTCAGCAAAATGCAGGCATAGAAAAATTTTCCCTGAGCCCCGGCGATCTTAACGCAGAGGAAAAGAGCTATCACCTTTCAGGATTAACTGACAATAACAGTATCTCCGGCATTATTCAAACAGAAAACGGTTATCTGGACAGCAAAAATAACGTAGTTTATTTAAAAGCCGGAGACGGTAAGTTCATTATTCAGGAATCATCATGGAAGACCGAACAGGGAGCTCTGAAAAGATTGCATAATCTCAGAAAGTCAGGTATCTTCGACGCAAAAGAAATAAAACTTAATACCGTAAAAGTTTCTGATGAAGAATACTTTCGTATATATATAAGCGATTATTCTACAGTAACTCAAGCGAATCAGGATATTATTAAATTTAAATTGATTAAGTAGTAGTTTTTGAGGCATATAATACAAGGAACAATTAAGTATTCGGATTTTATTATTAATATTATAACATTTATTTGAATTATAACCATTAAATTATAACCATTATTTGAATTATAACATTTATTTGAATTATAACCATTATTTGAATTATAACATTTATTTGAATGGCGAATAACCTAAGTCCAAGAAATATATCCGGAAGAAATATATCCGGAAGGAATATATCGGAAAATATTGACGATAGAATAAAAGAAGTGCAGGATAGGATTAAATTTCATCTCAAAAAGAATCCCCACTTTTCTAAGGACTTTTCTGAAGACCTTTCTAAAGACTTTTCTAAAGATTTTTCTGAAGACCTTTCTAAAGACTTTTCTAAAGATTTTTCTGAAGACCTTTCTAAAGAC
>JAPLFI010000162.1 GCA_026390755.1 Ignavibacteriota bacterium | reverse complement strand
GTAGGTTTCCCGAATAATTTTGCTGTTGGATGATACTTCATTCTAAGCGCGACCTGATCCCCTGAACTGACAGCACCCGGACCCGTGAGTACTGCTATTGGTTTCGAATACCCGGGCGGTGTTCCGGGAATATCATAATTATCGGGTGTTGTTACATCCTTCATCGGTAAGTGGTCAATTTTATTCTTCCTGCCCGCGAAATTAATTGTTCTGACTTTATACGGGAAAAGTAAACTCAATCCGCAATTACTTAAAAACATGTTCCCGCCTTCATTAAACCTGAAATCAATTATCAATCCGTCTGTATTCATCAGGGCTTTTACTGCACTATAAAACTCCTGGCATGCATTCTTTGACCATGCCCAGCAATAAATGTATCCAATATTCGTTCCCTGAACTTTTCCATAAGATACCACATGCCCTCCATAATAATCCGGTTTGGGTACGCCCGCAGTATTCATTTGCTCTGAGCAAAATATATCCATGCTTTTATTAATTAATGCTGTAGTCGATAAATGTACAGTGTCGCCTGAAGAAAACTTTCGTATATCAATCGTATCAAATAAATGCCAGTTCATTCCTGCTGCATTGAGTATTGAATGAGTGAAAGCTGAAGGAGAACATCCAATAGCCCATCCTGTTATGGGCATCTGAATGTCAAGCATTTCTTTGTAAAGATTCTTATAAGGAATTCTGTCATATCCTAAAACTATATCTCCTCTCTCAAGCCCTAACGGATGCTGAGGAACTACGTCATAAACCAACAGACTGCTGTCAGGCATTGGTGTTAAACCCGCACCGAAATGACTGTTATCATTCCATCCCCCTGTATAAAACAACGGAACTCCGGGGTCCAGAGCTGTCCTGAAAACTAATGTGTCAAATGCTAATGTGTGAACATCACGTAACATAAGAGAAAGATAACTCATAATACCGCTGAATCTACCTCTGCTTACACCCTGAACAACCATCGGATAGTAAACCAGTCTTATATTCGACCAATTAATATTATTCAGGTTATGAAAACAAGCATAATTAGAATCTATAATATTCCAAAAATTCTTGAATATTATTGCTTTAGTATAATTGCTAATCCCTGGTCCCCAAACGGAATCAATCACTCTTGCCCAGTCATATGCAGAATAATGTCCGGGAGTCTTTTTTATATTCGGATGAAAACTCCGGTAAGAATTGTCATTAGAATAATTTACAAATATATCATTTTCCTGAAAATGTTTTCCATTAACATTTGCAAATTGAGAATGCGCATCCAAAAAAAACATTAATGTCAGCAGCACGGAAATAACTGATTTCCTTAATAATATATGCGGTACTTTGCCGGGTTTGTTTCCTTTAAAAATTCCTGTTTTTTGGACCATTGCTTTCAGGTTTTAAGTGTTATATTACTTTGAAATCATTTTGATAACATTAATTCTATTATAACATATAATTTAACGAATTAATAGCCCCGACCTGTCTGCCATTTATAACAGGCAGATTCGCTTTGTTATTCCCGGCAAGCCGGGATAAGCCAAGATTTCCGATAAAATAGCCAACGCTATCTTATCATCAGCATCTTCCTCGTCTCCCCGTACCCATCAGCCGTTAACCTGTAAAAATACACTCCGCTCGCAAACCGTGTTCCGTCCCAGACCGCCTCATAACTCCCCGCCGCCTGCCTTTCATTCACAAGCATTTCAACCTCACGTCCCATCACGTCATAAACCGCCAGCTTCACAACCCCCGCCCTCGGCAAATTATACCGAATCGTAGTTGAAGGATTAAACGGATTCGGATAGTTCTGTCTAAGCGAATAAGAAGAGGGGACTTCCGCCGATACATTCTCTACACCTGTCAGCAGTGTATCACCATAAGTTACTCCGTTAATTTTACAGCCGACAAGGTAAGTGTTTGAACCTGTTATTTCCCATGTATAAACATTCGTTATTCCGAAATTCTTTGAATAAGTCCGTTCGTTGAGCACAAGCCCGTCTTCACGGAATGCTTTTTGTTTTGATGGTATTCCGAATATCGAATGACTTGTAGTATCGATGCACAAAGACCTTTGATTGGTTCCGCATTTTTTAAGCGAATCACTTTTTCTTGAACCAAGAGAATCAACATACCTTTCGTTCACTAAATAATTGCAGCTGTAGTTGCTGGCAAATCCTGTAACGACTCCCGTTGCACCGTCAATTCTGTACCAGTTTCCGTAATTCCACAACCCGGGTAATGCCTGATTGAAATAATAAAATCTCTTTCCTGCGACTACTGTGTCCTTTGTAATTCTTAACTTCTGTCTTGTAATAAAAGGAGGATATATTGAAGGTGTTTCGTATACGTATACATTACCAATTGTCATCGGAAAATAAGCTGTAAGATTAGTATCTACCACCGAAGGTCCATAAACTTTATAAACCGCCTTGTTCGTAGAAACAAAAAGCGTATCACCCATATTCGGATTCTTCACAATGCCTTTAACGTTCACGTCCGGCATAAAAGAATTGTTGTAAAGCATCCAGGTACTTCCTTTGTTTATCGATTTGTAAAGTCCGTCTGTGCATCCTGCATAAATAGTGTTGCTGTTCAACGGGTCAAACTCAAAATCACCCACAGCCTTGTTCAGAAGTGTTGTCCAGCTCGTTCCGTTGTCAGCAGATTTTAATAACCCTGCTGCAGAGTTTGAACTCATATATATTGTATTGTCAGTCGCATCAAAAAGCATCCGAACATCCGAGAGTCCTGTCTTTATCTGCTGAAAATCAGAACCTCCTGTCGTACTTCTGTAAAGATAAGAATAGAACGAAAGAAATATTGTACTCCTGTTGAACTTATTCACAAAAAACCTTGAATTGCTGCCGGGTGACTGCGAGACAGTATCAATCGTAAACCAGTTTGCACCTCTGTTAGTTGATTTATGAACATTGCCGCCTACCGAACCTGAATTAAACGTCATATACATAATTGAATCATTCACGGGGTCTATTGCCACACCTCCGCTTAATGACATAAAACCTCCGTTATATGCATTAGTAACAGTCAGGCCGTTATTGCGGGTAACTGCCGTAACTTCAGCAGGCTCCCAGTTTGCACCTCTGTATCCATATAAAAACAGATTTGTATCCTGAGCGGAAAATGCTAAATCAAGAACATAACCCAGGCTGTATCCGTACGTAAAATCAAAACTCCAGCTGCTGTGAAATCTTCTGTAATGTGCACTATCCGTAAAACCGTTAGCAGAATAAATATACCGTAGAATATTTCCGTATCTTAAATCATATGTATAAGGTGGAATGTAAGAACCGCCTCTCTGAACATAAAAATTCTTATATCCCGTTTGCGGCAGCGGAACTTTGAAAACTCTTATTACGCTTCCCGTGTCTAAGTCAAAAATCCGGGTAGTGTTCGTAAAAGGAATATACTGCGCCGTGACTGCTGAACTAATCAGCATTAAAATTGCTAAAATAAATAATACCTTTTTCATAATACTATAATTAAAATTACTTATCTTACTGTTGTTCCGGCATTCCTGCCGGAAACAATTTAAAATCTCTTTATGCCGCTTTATATATTATTAGTAAATCTTTAATTCCTTAATTCCTAAGCTGGGAAACCAGAAATATCTTTAATCTCTGGCCCTAAAAATTTCTTAATCAGTGAAAATGTTCATCATCGTTTCTTATGTTGTGCCAAATTTCTTTCTTTTATTTTTCTTGCCATTTTGTGCACGTTTTCACTCGTAACTGTTTAATTCAGAACTCTTCATTCTGAATTACTTCAACAAAATCATTCTCTTCGTTTCCGTAAACCCATCCGCCGTCAGCCTGTAAAAATACACTCCGCTCGCGTATTGCGAAGCGTTAAATGATGCTTCGTAAGTGCCGGGGGATTGATGTTCGTATACGAGGGTTTCGACTTCGCGACCAAGTGCGTCGAAGACAGTGAGTTTTACAAAACCTGCCCTCGGCAAATCAAACCGTATCTTCGTTACAGGATTAAACGGGTTAGGATAGTTTTGCGATAGAGAATACTTTGATGGTATTTCTGAACTTATATTGTGAATATTTATTGGAATAATCCTTTTTCCAACTTTCCCGTTTGAGCGTGCATCCCAAACAACACCTCCCGTTCTTGATTTAATCATATGATATCTTGATAATCCGGAATCAAGTTGAAATTCTATCGTCCAATTATTTCCTAAATTTGTAGTCCGGTAAATTTTTCTTCCAATATTTCCTATAATAAAATCATTCAACCCACCTGCTACACCAACAGAAGTACCCGTATTCGGATAATTCATATTTACCCAATTTACTCCGGAGTTTACAGTATAACTTAGTATCGTACTACCGACACAAATGCCTGTTAGATAGTTAATAAAATTAATAGCACCTATTTCATGATTGTTGTTTAAATTCTGAATGTTCCAGCTTGCTCCAAAATTTGATGAGTGAAAAATCCTTCCGCTACCTGTACCTATCCAGATATAATCCCCCGATGAATAAATTGAACAAGTTACTCCCAGTTCACCGGTTAATGCGGGGTACGTTGTAGCTACAAACCAATTTATTCCTCCATTAGTAGTTTTGCGAATTGTCCAATAATTATTTATAGGATCATCTGTTAAAATACCTTCATTTGAATTTCTCATCCATATAGCATTAATGTATCCGTTTGTAATAGAAAAAATCTGAAACCAGTTCTGCCCTCCATTAGTAGTTTTATAAGAATATCCAATTGTTTGTGTGAAGTTTTGCCCTGATATAAATGCAGTAGATTCATCCAGTGCAAAGATATTGTTAAACCGATTCCCCGAGGGTATCTCGGCATTATTAAATACATAACTTGTCCAGTTCAGTCCTCCATTTGTAGATTTCAAGACCTTGCCGGAAAGTGGAAGTGCCCACACCAAATTATCAGTTACAGCTGAAATTGATTTTAAGAAAACAGTATTCTGGGTCTCTAATTCCACCCACTGTGCATTTGCACTCATTGCTGCGAGCATTAGTAGAACAAATAATAATTTTTTCATAATCTGTTGATAATATTATTTTATTAAAATCATTTTCTTTGTCTCTGTAAACCCGTCCGTAATGAGTTTGTAGAAATACACGCCGCTGTTTAGTGCCGAGCCGTCAAATGTGGCTTCGTACGTTCCGGGCTGTGACTTTTCGTTTACGAGTGTTTGGACTTCGCGACCGAGGGCGTCGAAGATATTGAGTTTTACTTCGGCTGCATGGGGTAACTCATATCGAATCGTTGTACTTGGATTAAACGGGTTCGGATAGTTTTGTGAAAGTGAATATTTCTTCGGTACAGTTGTGCTAATTGTATTTACAAGTGTTAAAGTTGTATCTCCATAAAGTACACCGTTTATATAACACCCGATTAATGAATGACTTGCATAATCATTACCGGATTTAAAATTTACTCCTATAATTCCAAAACCCATTGCATACACATATTCCGCATAATCACCCGGAGGATTTTCATTTCGTTTAAATCTTTTTGAAAGAACATAATTGCCAAGTATATTCCAGTAACCTGTACTGTTACATCTGTGTATATTCAACGGATTACACATAGTCGTCGAATCATTTAAATTTGCTCTGAGACTGTCGTGTAATATTTCAAACGGACTGTATGAGCAATATCCATTCGTACTTCTTATATAAATATTTCCGGTCAATGTATCAAATCTTAATAAAGAAGATGAATATGGTTCGAATTGAAACGGTGTGAATTTAAAATATCTTTTATTTTCTACTATCGTATCCTTGATTATGCGGATTTTGTATGTATAAGAACCACCTGAGGATGTTCCGAAATAATATTTATAAACATTCCCGACTTGCATAGGAAAATATTTGCAAGTGATTGTATCTAATGCATTTGCATTCACACATGCAAACATTACTAAAATTATAATTAACTTTTTCATAATCTTTATTTAAAATTATATTTATCATAAAACTTATTTGTTAAGTATTAATTGAATAAATATTACTTACTTTCCAAATAAAGAGTATCCGGACAGAAGTCCTGACCGTTAATCCACTGAATACTATTAAGAAACGGTTTTACGCTATTAAATAAACTCAAATCTTTTAATTCTTTAAATATCCCAATTTCTAAATACGGTTTGACATCAAAAACTTTTACTTCATTATTGGAAAAAGTAATTGTTAAAGTGTAATTATTATTTGGAATAACATTTTTTACTCGCGGGTTCATTTTATTATTACTTTAAAGGTTCGATTTTAAAAACAGCTTCTCCTTTACTTGCAAGATCCCAGTCGGCTATTAATTCTTCCTGATGAATCTCAATCCATGCTATTACTAATTTCATTTTATTGTTCGGCAATTCGCCTTCTAACAATTCACCTCCGGGTATAGAAATAACCGCTTCATTATCCTGATATTTTACGTGAATATGGGGAGTGTTATGCTTTTTATTATCAAGATAATAAATTGATATTATAATACCATAAAACATTGATATTATTGCCATTATATTGTTTTTTTATTGAATATAAATATATAAATCAAAACTTTAAATTCCAAATATCAGATTCTGGTTTCCTTTCTGTTGCCTCCCATTGCCTGTTGCCTTCCATTGCCCGTTGCCTTCCATCTGTGCATCTGTGGCAAAGCTCTTTGTTCTTTTCTTTTATTAAAAAAATCTACGCACTTCTCAGTGTCCTCTTTGCCTCCGTGGTTACATCTTTTTATCTTATCAAAATCATCCGCTTCGTTTCCCCGAACCCCTCCGCCGTTAACCTGTAAAAATACACCCCGCTCGCAAACCGTATCCCATCCCAAACCGCCTCATAACTCCCCGCCGACTGCCTCTCATTCATAAGCGTTTCAACTTCGCGACCAAGGGCGTCGAATATGATGAGTTTTACAAGATTCCCGCCTACGCCGGAATGACAAACAGGAATATCATATCGTATCCTTGTCACCGGATTAAACGGATTGGGATAGTTCTGCTGTAAAGAATATTCAGCGGGTATGCCTGTCAGTTTTTTTATGTTCATTGCACAGGAAGTAAAGCTAATTCCGTAAATTCCCCTGTCGGCAGGGCTCAGATTTTTTTCGAATGCAATCCAGAACCTGTAACAGGCGGAATTCGGTATTGAATTTGCGGTGCTGATGCTGATGTTTGATTTGATATTAGTATCGTTTGAAACCAATGCATTTACGGAATCTCCTGTAAACCAGCCCATCTTTGCTTTTACATAAACTGAATTATTAACTTTGGTCAGGAAAGCATATACGCCGTTTGTTGAATTATCTCCGAGAATAAATTCACTTCCTTTATAGCCCCACATATCAAAATAAGAAGAAGTCAGTATATTGTAATTGACACTGCTCTGACCGTTCCATTTAATTTCGGTACCGAAAACATTTCGCTTTCCGTTCATATAAGACTCATAAATGCACAAATAATAATTAATCTGTGCAAACCCCTCATTATAGCTGTATCCGGAAAACCTTACGGTATCAATCATAAAGACCAGTGGGTTTGTAATCGTATCAGCTTTTAAACAATAAACAGAATTCCGGGAGGAAGAATACTCCCTTTCGAAACTTACAAACAATTTTTTAGAATTTCCCGGGGATATCATTAAATAAGGGTTTTTACAATTTTCACTGATGCCGGAAGTTAAATTAGTATCCAGTATAATACTCTGATTATCAACATTAATAAGTTTCAGCTTAATATCATTTACTGATTTATAAACTACTGCATAAATATTCTGATTTACTATTGCTATGCGCGTAGCGGTCTGATCCCCGTCCGAACTATCAACAGAAAACTCGCTGAGCCATCCCTGATTTTGCTTATAGATTCTCGCGTAAATATCTTTGTTGCTGTTTTTGTTAGTCTCCCATACAACAATAGAGTTTAATATTTCATTCGCGGAATAACCCGGGATATAATATCCAATTGAGGGATTAACATTAATGAAAGAATTATTTGTTAAATATGTACCGCTATCAACCGCGCCGTTAGTATTAATTTTAGACACACAAACATTGACGGCACTTCCGTTGACTCTTTCATAAGCTAAAAATTCAAAGAGAATACGGGATAAGTCGTAATTATCATTTTTCAAATGAAAAGACGGATTCCTGTCATTTCCAAATGTAAGTTTAACGGGTGTCTGCGAAAACTGAGGGTATGAATTTATATAAAATGATATTAACATAGAAAATACAACGGCAAACTTACAAATATATTTTCTTATATCACACATATAAGTTTTATTTTAATTATTTGATTAATAAAAGTTTTATTGTTTCAGAGAAATTGCCTGATTTTAAACTGCAAAAATACACTCCGCTCGCAAACCTGCTCCCGTCAAACGTCGCCTCATAACTCCCCGCCGCCTGCCTCTCATTCACAAGCATTTCGATCTCCCGCCCAATCACATCATACACCGCCAGCCTCACACTCCCGGCACGGGGCAATTCATATCGAATCTTTGTTGAGGGATTGAACGGATTCGGATAATTCTGAGATAATGAAAATCCCTCCGGCGTTTCGCCGCTGATTACTTTAATATTATTTACAAACATGTGCGCGAATGATTCATATAATGCTGTTTTACCGTTCAGAAGTTTTTCCCAGACGAGTTTAAATCGGAATTCATAATAATTTGCCGAAATTTGCGGTGATAAATAAAAATTAGAATTTACATTCTGATCTCCGAGATGAAAATATTTTACACTCTCTACTCCGTATGATGAACCCCGTGAGCCGCAAATAAAAGTCGAATCTGTTTTCTTCTTAATCCATGCGTAATAACCGCGGAAGAAATACAGCGGGCTGTTCGTAATAGGTGTGTTGTCAACAGAGCCCATTCCGTTTATATTGTTAAATCCCTGGTTTCTTGTTACAAGTTTACGGTTGCCCGTATTAAATCCATCCATTGGTACATCCATAGTGTTGGTATATCCGAGCGTATCGTAATTGTAATTCAGGTTGTTTGTATTGCATGTGAAACGGTGGTTGTAAGCCCTGTTAATCTGCACCAGCCCGGTGTGAGGTGAAAATGTAAACTGATTGGTGCTGAATGTAACCGGAATTACGGTTAACCGTTCAAAATTAGTGTTTACGGTCTTCAGATATGCAATCTGAAACTGATACGAATAATTTCCTATGATATTGATTTTCGGGAAATGACATTCTTCAGAAATGTTAGCCGTCAGGTTCGTGTCTGCCGACCACGTATTGTTATAATAACTCTTAAACCATATATCGCCGTTTCTCTCCCATGCGAGGAAACAAACGTATTGTGAAGAACCCGTTTTTGAATGCTCAATATCGGGATTTATATCATCAGCGCTTCCCGTAACAACAGCCGCCGGCACCGACCATGAAGATCCGTTGTATTTTGAGAAATAAATGTCCTGATTCCCGCCGCGAAGCGATTGATATACAATCATAGAGTCCGTAAGTGACGGATTTGTATTATAAAATGAATCGTTTGAAATGATAACTTCGGGACCGTAGTTCCAGAAGTAAACATTTCTGGAAACTATCTGCGAATAGCCCGTTGCAGTCCTCACGTATGCAAGTTTTATCACAGGAGCATAACTATAGTAATATGCTGAAGTTTTCTGGAATACGGGATTGCTGTATGAATAAACCGGGGATGATGCAAGGACGCGCACTGTATCAAAGAAATTGAATTGGGCTTTAAGGTTTCCTGATATAAACAAAAAAACGGCTGACAGCAGTATAGCAGTGAGCCGATATTTGTATAAATTTAGCATTTTTAATTCCTCAAAAAGTTCTTATGGAGTTTGATTAAAAATCCTTTGAATTATTCCAATTTATTCAGTAATTCAGCAATAAGCAAGCCCGAATTATTGCTTTTTAAAGTCCGGAATCGGTGGCAGTATCCCGATACGATACACGTCGCTATTCCCGTCATGTCGGGATAAACTAATACTTCTTATAAAATAGCCACCGCTATCTTATCATTAACATCTTCCTCGTCTCGCTATACCCCTCTGCCGTCAACCTGTAGAAATACACTCCGCTCGCAAACCTGCTCCCGTCAAACGTCGCCTCATAACTCCCCG
>JAPLFI010000400.1 GCA_026390755.1 Ignavibacteriota bacterium | reverse complement strand
CCGTGTTTTTCTATGAAGTCCTTGCAGATGATTAACCCAAGCCCAGTACTCGATTCATCTTCCGTGCCTTTTCGGCTCGAATTTTCATCAAGGCGGAAAAGATTATCTGTCATTTCTTTATTCATCCCAATGCCCGTATCCTTAACAGATATTTCAACTGAATTATCCGGCATTGATTTTGCCGAAATATTTACAACCCCGCCTTTGTTTGTAAATTTCACGGCATTGGAGGATAAATTACGTATGACACCTTCAAACATATTTCTATCAGCAAAAACCGATAAGTCTTCAGGAATATCATAGCTAATAGCAATCTCTTTTTTATCAGCCGCTTCCGTTACCAATGCCATAATCTCAGTAATCTTCGGCATCAATAAAAATAATTGAGGCTCAAAAGCAGTTAAACCCCTTTGCATAAGTGACCACTCTAAAAGATTTCCGAGTAAACTGTAAAGATTGTAGGCTGAGTTTTTCAAATTTACTAAAATATTATGAATCTCATCCAGCGTCATGCTCTGCAATCTTTCAACCAGTATCTCTGTCAGCCCTAAAAATCCATTGAACGGACTTCGAAGGTCGTGAGCAATGATTGAAAAGAATTTATCCTTCTCGGCATTGGTTCTTTGTAGTTCCTCGTTTTTAAGTTTTATTACTGCTTCAGCCTTTTTTCGATCGGTAATGTCCTGATGAATTGATAACCAGACATTCCCGTATTTTGTATGTTTAAATGCTTTGATATTAGCATAACACCAGTAAGTTGTTCCGTCCTTTCTCAGGTTCAGTACTTCTCCCCGCCAGATTTTTGTGGTATTGAGGCTTTGTATTATTTTTCGTGAAATAGCTTCCGGACTCTCACCAGTCGGGGCATTGATAGCACTAATCGGCATCCCGACAAATTCCTTGTTAGTGAATCCGGAAATCCGTTCCATCGCCGGATTTGCATAAACAATCAATCCGTCAGCGGGGCGTATAAGAATAGCTCCTTCCAGCATATTTTCCACTATTGCACTTTGTAATTGCAGTGTCTCCTCTGTTTTCTTCCGCTCGGTAACCCTTTTCAATTTTTCGGCGATTGCGTTTATCAGGTTTCTCTCTTCTTTTAAAAACGGTCCCTCGTCTTTTATGGGGCGCTCTTCGAGGTAACACAGGTCAATCACGCCAACAAGCTTGCCATAAGACTTAAGACCGGCGGACAGCATCCAGTCAGTTTCACGGAAATTCCCTGTCTGATATTGCAGTCCTTCAAAAACAATACGAGCACAGGCAATTTCAGAATGTAACCAGTAATTCGGAATAAGGTCAGCGGTTCCCTGTAATATCTTCTCTATGTTGTCTTCTTTCTCAATCAAGCCGTTGATGGCATAGAGGCAGGTCAATTCCTTGACACGTTCCTTCAGCTCTTCTTCCGCCCGTTTCTGCTCTGTAACGTCATTCGCTGCAACAAGGCATTGCTTTTCGTTTTCGGTTGCGATACCTGTAAGATGAACATGTATTGGTAAGTTGCCATCAGTTGAAATAGCAACTTCACATGATTCTTTAATTCTGTTTTCAAAAACTATCTCTAAAAAGTCATCGAAAACCGGCAGTGTATCTTCGCTAACAAAAAAACCAAACCTGCTGTTAATTAAATGCAATCGTTCTTTACCGAGCATTTTTGCTCCGCTCAGGTTCAATTGAATAATTTCACCCTCTTTTGAAAGTGAAAAATACCCCGTCGGTGCAAAATCGAATAATTCAGCATATTTTTTGCTTGAAGTTTCGGCTTGCTCTTTTGCCAGCCGGAGTTCTTCGTTTTCTAATTCCAGCTCTACTTTATACACCTCAAGCTCGTGAATGAGTCTCTGCGTATCGGCTTTAGAAATCTGCGCTCCTGCCTTTGACGGCTTCTTTGTTTCAGTTTCCGAAAGTTTTGAAACTGATTTTACCGGCTTCTTTTTCAGCAGCTCTTCTGCCTTTTTACGAAGGTTTGCCGCGGCTTCTGATTTGTTATCTTTTTTCATGGCCCTAAAAATTATTTTCCCCAAACTGCCTAACACTTAACACTTCTTATTTAATAGCCCCGCATAAATAAAGGACGCAACTTACATTACATCCGAGAAAGTTAGTCATTTTGAAGAATTATACAAATGGATAAACATTTGTGCAAGAGAGACCAAAATGTTCACCGAAAAGAGAGGCGCAAAACAAACAAAAAGCAACTTAATAAACATAGGTTGACTTTAGTTTTTAAATCTCTGTATTGTATGTTTTCCAAGTTTAGTGTATATTCGCTTTTTAACAACGGCATCAATAAGTCGTTTTTAAAGATGCCAATAAATTAATGATAGTATGAAAAAACTAATCTTTT
>JAPLFI010000057.1 GCA_026390755.1 Ignavibacteriota bacterium | reverse complement strand
TTTATTGTAATTAAATTTATCAACCGCATATATGCTGACACGCTCGTCCCCGCAGGCGATGTTATCGGGAATTGTCCATTCGCCCGCTTTTTTCCATCTCTGCGGAAGTCCGCCGTATTTATCAAACCATTTCTCGAATACAAATGCTATCTTCGCATTTGGCATTACCGCAAGCTCGTTTATCTTATCCGTATTGTACTTTCCTTCTTTTATGGCAGTTGCAACTTCAAGATTGGCTATTCCCCATAAGTCAATACACCTGGCGTCTGTATAAAACGCAACTGCACCGATATCGTTCAGCGCGACGATATTGTCATTATAGTATTCTTTCACGAACTGCGCCGTCTGATACTGCATGTTATATATATTTGACGATGCACGCGGTATATTCCTGACCCCGCGGATTGAAATAAATACGAACGGTATAAGAGAAACAGCAAGAACAAGGGTGAGCAGAACTTTTTCGGGAATCCTGAATTGCAGAACTTTTTTTTGCGTATGAACCGAAAAATATTTCACTGCGGAAATCACCGTCAATAATATTCCCGGAGCTACAAGATATAAATCGTATCTTAATAGTGAGCCAAACTTTGCGAATTGCGCGTGAAGAAGAGCCGCAGTAATTAAAACAAATATCATGGGAAACAGCACGGCAGAATTTTGTTTCGGTTGCTCTTTAACGCAGGAGGCGTTATCTGTTAACAGCCCGGTTTTTTCCGTACCCCTCTTCTCTTTTTTTTCTCCGCGCAGCAGTAAAAAGAAAAATATTATCAGTAATACTATTATAATAAGTACATAATAATAATCCCATAGATTAACTGCAAAACGGAAACTAAAGACGGAAGACAGCAGTGAAATGAATCCCGTTTGCATTCCCGCACCTTTAAGTAAAACGGGATTGGGAAGAAAATACCAGCCTTTCGAAACGGATATAATACCTATAACAACAGCGGGAAGTGCGGCGAATAAAAGCGTCAGCAAAGCCGCGATATATTTCCTTCTGTATCCCAGTACAAATATCACAGCGATAGATACAAAAAGTCCTTCGTACCGCACGGCAGAAAGAGCCGCAAGAGTTATATAAAGGAACATATAATCTTTATACAAAAAAGTTCTGCCCGGTCTGCAAAAAGTTCTACCCTTCTCCAATAAATCCGACAAAAAGTAAAACGCAAGAACGGTTAAAAACGTCTGAAGTGTGTGTTCCAGCCCGGTAAAGACAACCTGCGTAAGCGCACCGAAAAAAACAACGGACAGCAGAGCTCCAGTGATTATAAGACTATTATTTATAAATTTTCTCAGAAAAAGAAATGCGGCTAATAGCGCAAGTGAGGCGAAAATTATATTCAGAACAAAAGGAGCAATTTCATTTACGCCGGTAATATAATATACTCCCGAGAGCAGAAGCGTCCACAAAGGCGATGATGAGCTGGATGTGAATTCCGCCGGAGTTATTCCCCATACACCTGAGTTTACAAAGTTCTTTGCCATTGACATGTGTATATACGGGTCATCGAGAGCATATACAAAATGCCCGCCGTTACTTCCGGCGGAAATAAACGTCAGAGCGGCAGTCAAACCCCAGAAAGCAAGCAACGCCGTAAATAACGGGTAGAACTTTTTATAATATCTATTCGCGAAATATTTCAAGCTAAAAAAAAATATTAAGTGTTAAGTGTTAAGTGTTAAGTGTTAAGTGTTAAGTGTTAAGTGTTAAGTGTTAAGTGTTAAGTGTTAAGTGTTAAGTGTTAAGTGTTAAGTGTTAAGCGAGAATGTTGTAAAAGATTTAACATTTATACAACCTACTAAATACCAAATACCTAATACCAAATACCCAATACTAAATACCCAATACCAAATACCCAATACCCAATACCCAATACTAAATACCCAATACCAAATACTAAATACCAAATACTAATATTTTTGGCTCAGTATTTATTTTACTAAAATCATTTTCTTCGCCTGTACAAAATCTTCGGAAATCAATTTATAAAAATATGCTCCGCTTGCAAACTGAGCCGCATTCCAGTCTGCCTTATACGTACCGGCTTTAAGCTCGCCGTTAATAAGTTCGGCAACCTGTCTGCCAACAGCGTCATATACAACTAATTTTACGTGCGCTGTTTTTGATATATCGAATTTTATCGTTGCGGTCGGGTTGAACGGGTTCGGGTAATTCTGATATAAATTATATTTTGCGGGTACTTCAATCCCGATTTGCTGAATGCCGACCGAAGCAAACATCCTCGTTAGTATCCAGTAAAAGCAATCCGATTTACAGGTACCGTCATCATAATATCCGTTGAAAGTGCGGTATTGCTGGAATTTGTTATATGCGGCAGTAGGATTTGCAATTGCCTGCACCGGCATGTTATACGTCATTACCGAAATGGTTCCTGTATTATTCGTGCTGAAAGGTGCCGTGAACAAAGTTAAATCCTGAAACAAAGTTGAAGACTGGTTATTTGTGAAAACCTTGTTCCATACTTCCGTCGCAAAAGAATGGTCCCACATTTTTTCAATGAACGGGTTCTTTGGAAGCATGTGCACGCCGTATATAAACCTTGGGATATTTCCGTATGTCTTATTTATTGTCTGGCTGTGCCACTGATTTCCGACAACAATATAATAATTATTATAAACATTGGTGTAAGTAGTATCGGTATTCTGGAAAGTGCGGTAATACTTCTGAAAGTTTCGGATTTCGGAGGCGAGCATAAGTTTGCCTGTATTTTTCAGGTTGGCATTGTTCATTGCAAGCCCGAAGAGATACATTCCGTACCATGCATTCGCAGCTTCGCTAACGCTTTCCTGATCCCGTCCGGCGCCGCCGGCTTGTATTCCGTTCATCCATGAATTGCCGTCGTACCAGTCTTTATGCCTGTGCATCGGGAAATACGGGTCAGACTGCGGATTACCCGGCGTCACCGGATTGCCTATATCCCTGCAAAGGTCAACTATCCTGTTGAAATACTGATTTCCGTTAGCCGTAAAAAGGTCGGGACGTTTCCGTGCAACTACTGCCGCCGCGTATATAACATATCCGTAATGGTATGCGTGGTCATTATACCTCGCATTTCCAAAATCAAAATTATAAATGTTAGGATCGGGATTATCCTCTGCGATAAATCCAAGGTAAGATATTATACCGCCGTACCTGTTATCCCATATAAGCTTGTTGTTCTGACCTCCTGACCAGGAAGGCGGGGGCGGGTTCCAGTTTAAGTTCTGACCGTCAACCCATTTTGTTATAAATCCCATAACCGTATCCCTTGCGATTCCTGAAAGATTTATAAGAGTATCTTTTCTCCAGTTCGTCGGGTCAGCCGCCTGATAACGCTCAATCAGTTCATCTGCTATACAAATAACACGTGTCATTTTTGTGACGTTTTTTCCGAAACCGTACGGTGATGATGTGGGCTGGTTGTTGCCCGCCATTATCTGATACCTTGCTCCAATTATAGTGTCAAAATCAGCTTTGAGGTGAGTATAAAGGGTATCATACCACCTCGGAGAAGTATTCGTCACATTAGTAAGGTTGTTTACCGGATTCCATGAATAATTCGGAATCATGTCTTCGGTCATCTGCCATGTCTTCCCGTAAACCTCTTTCATCAACCCCCTTACGTTGCGGTATTTCATAATACTGCTTGTCGGGCTTGTAAGCATATCCTGATGGTGCGGCATTGAAATCATCAGCAGTGAATCACTGCCGCTGTTTGTAGTGAAATTAAAATTAAAATTGAATTTTGTTGTGTCTCCCTGTACCGTAGCGGATACCTTTCCTGTCAGCGGCACGTAAGGCGAATAAGCATTGAGTAACTGCATTCTTGCCGTCGAATCTGCGGCACCCGGGTCTGAATTCTGTGTTGTTACGTATGCCATTCTCAGATAACCTGAATAAGGCGAAGAGCATGTAAATCCTGTTCCGCCTGCCGCAAAATTAAGCGTTATATTGCCTGACGAATAAAGCATATATAACTGCCTGTTGGGATTGCCGGCGAAATAAATCTTGAACTGTGTTCCGCTGATTGTAGCCGGAAGAGTCTGCCCGTTAACACTTATCATGGCATTTCCACCACAGCTGAATACCGGTCTCAGATTTTGGTATTTCATAGTAAAATAAGGCATGCCCCTGACAACGGGACATTCCATATAATTCGAGCCGTTCACCCATTTGAACATTGCCGAGAGGTCATCATATTTTGTGACACTTCCTCTGGAAAGTCCTGCACTGTCAGAAGTCCCGAAATAATAATAAACGTCGCTTAACCAGTTTATCTGGTCGGTTGAATCCTGCGGAGTCCATGACGAACTTGTAAAATCGTAAGCGGGCGTGATATATCCAAAACCGAACATCTTCGTGTTTGTACTTCCGTCGCCCATCAGCATTGCCCTTACAATATAGGGAAGAGCGTATATTCTTTCAGCGCCGACATCCTGTTTTAACGGGTCATAATTAAATGAGGGAAATGTTCCTTCTTTTAAAATAGCGTTCATAAACCATGTGTTTGTAGGGGAAGGACCCTGAAGCGAATCATACATGTATGTTTTAGGGATTTTGTTCTGAACCGCGCTCCCCAGAGTAGAAAGAAAAGGTGCTGCGTTTGAGAATGGCTGTTCACCATAAGTCCACTGTGAATAAGAATAAACTGTTAAAACAAAGAAAAGAACCGAAGTGATAATTGTTTTTTTCATGATATCTCCTTAATAAATTTAAAAGATAATTAACCTATGTTATTTAAATGAATTCAACAGATAAAAGTTACATAATAATTCTGCAATTAAAGCTACGCTATAAAATACAATCTTTTAACCTTAAATTGAATAACAATATTTTCTTTGTATTTTTTTGAAATTATCAGCCTCTTTTTCTGAAACGCGGTTTACGGTAAATTTGAAGCATTAAAATTTAAATAAATAATTGTTAATTTGAGGAATGAGACTTTCAAATACCGGATTCGGATGTTATCGCGTTGATAACAGAATTGACGAACATGTCCGCGCGCTTAAAAAAGCCCTTCTGAGCGGAATAACAGTAATTGACACTTCCTCGAATTATACCGACGGAAGAAGCGAAATACTGGTCGGCAACGTAATTGACGAGTTACTGGAGGAGGAAAATATTCAAAGAGAAGATATTACCATTGTCACAAAAGTCGGCTATATGCAGGGGCAGAATTACAAATTCGCACTGAGGAAAAAAGAACACGGCTCTCCTTTTGAGGACGTTGTTGAATACGGCGAAGGGCTCTGGCACTGTATAAGTCCCGGTTTTCTGGATGACCAGTTAAACAGACAGATGTTCCGCCTTGACCAGAACGGAAGAGACGGATATATTGACGCATACCTTCTGCATAACCCCGAGTATTTTCTCCTCTGGGCGCAGGCTCAGGGAATGATGCCCGGCGACGCGCGGAGAGAATATTATTCGCGTATAAAAAAAGCTTTTGTATTCCTGGAAGCAAAAGCAAAAGAAGGAAAGATAGTATCTTATGGAATTTCATCAAATACTTTTCCGGCAGAATCCGGTCAGTATGACTTCACGTCTCTCGAAAAAATAATAAAAATTGCAAAAGAGGTGTCCGAACAGAATCATTTTATTTTTATACAAATGCCTTTCAACCTTGTGGAGTCGGGCGCTCTGCTTACAAAAAATCAGGCAAACGGCACAAAAACGGTCCTTGAAACTGCAAAAGAAAACGGGCTGAGAGTACTCGTAAACAGACCCTTAAACGCCATTACCAAAAAAGGACTCATAAGATTAGCTGATTTTAAAGCGGAGACTTTCAGCGAAGAAGAGTTCCTCAGGCACATTAAAATTCTGAAAATGATGGAAGACGATTTCGTGAATGATAAACTTCCGAATACGGGCTTTCCCGATAAAGAAAAAGAAACCCTCGCTTCGCTCTTTACACTCGGAAGTAAAATCGGGGACAACAGCAGGAACTTCGGGTCTATTGAGCATCTTAATGACGTGATTGAGAATTATTTCTCACCGAGAATAAATTACCTTATGGATTTCTTTGAAAATAAAGTGAACGATGATAACCTGAAAAAACTTTTCGATAAATATCTGAAAGTTGTTTTCGGAACACTGAATATACTCTCTGACTATTATAAGGCAACGGCAGTAAAAAGAAGCGCATTCCTGCATTCTTTAATTGACGGCGCAACAGGCGGAAAAACGGAAGGTCTGCCGCTTTCAAAGAAAGCGATACTGCTGGTTTCATCTGTTGACGGAGTTGACTGTGTTCTGTCCGGGGCGCGTAAGGAAAAGTATTCCGAAGAACTGGCGGAAATTGAAAAACTTGAAAAAATTGAAAACGCCGGATCAGTTTTTATTAAAATCAAAGAATCACTTGATAAATAAGTGTTAAGTGTTAAGTGTTAAGTGTTAAGTGTTAAGTGTTAAGTGTTAAGTGTTAAGTGTTAAGTGTTAAGTGTTAAGTGTTAAGTGTTAAGCCTAAATACCAAATACCAAATACTAAATACTAACTACCAAATACCAAATACCAGAAGAGAAATGGAAAAAAACTTTAAAATAAAAATTATATACATTACTGCCTTGCTGATTTCTATGCTGACACTTCTTTTCTTTTACATAAAAGAAAAAAGCAGGCAGGAAGAAAAGACGGAGATAATTAACCCCCTGCAAAAAGTTCTTCAGCAGAAACCGCTTTCGGCGGACGAACTGAAAAAAATCCTTCCCGGTCAGATAGACTCAATAATGTTCGTTTTCGGAATCAAAAAAGAATGGATACGGGAAGCCGGAACTAAGAAAAGTTCTGCAGAGGAGAAATCTCTCACACTTAAAAGTTCTGAGAAAAGCGGAAAGGAAAAAAGTTCTGCAAAGAAACAAAAAGGAAATAAAGAAATAAAACCGGAGAAAAAGACTACCGTACCCGATAATAGTTCTGCTAATCTGTGGTTTTCAAAAGAAGTGAACATTCCCAAAGACCTTTCTGTGGCTGAAGTAAATCTTGAACTGGCAAAACACATGTCGGAACTGGGTTTCTCGTGCTCGGGTAACGAAAATCCAAAGGACGGAAACATATTACTGAATATTTACCACACTATTGATTCGTCAAAAAAAACTCTCGCCACTATTAATTTTATTATTAACGAAA
Organism: Ignavibacteriota bacterium; assembly: GCA_026390755.1. Lineage (GTDB taxonomy): Bacteria > Bacteroidota > Ignavibacteria > Tepidaquicellales > Tepidaquicellaceae > JAPLFI01. The sequence continues at coordinate 1,126 of JAPLFI010000057.1, read as the reverse complement.
AGATAAAACGTGACGCAGCGGATATCTGCCTGATTCTGGAAAAAGTCGAAGATATGACGGTCCCACAGCTTGAGAAAATACTTGCCTCGACGGAAAAGTTTTCAGTCGTTATGCCTGACCCGGTGAATAATATTGACGCGCAAACCGTTGTTTTAGACTCTAAAAGAGACTTTGTTATTTTCGCTGATATAGGCGCTGATGACGATATCGGCGCAGAATTCAAAACTGATATGCGCGAAAAAGAATGGAAATCGAAAGTCCGTACGCTTTGTTATGAATATGAGAAAGCCGGCGGTGTAATACTGCTGAACCCTAAAAAACAATTTAAATTTGAAACGGATCTGCTGGGTGAATTTTCCCGTTACCAGCTCAAAGCATTTAAAGATAGTGTGTTAATCAGATTTGCTTCGGAAGAAAAAGGCGGGAAAAAAGCGCAAGTCTTATTCAATGACATCAATATAAGAACACAAAAAGGAAACAGAAGCCTTATTTATCTGATATATTTCCGTGATGATGATTTCAAAGCTTTCTTCGATGAGGCGGCGAAATTAAAAAGAAAGGGTTACAGGTTTTTTTCATTCAGCGATATTCTGAAAAGGAGACAAAAAACAGAGCCCCCGGTTGTAACTGTTAAACGGGCAGGCGAGTGAAAGAATCTGTACACTCACGGTGGATGAAAGCCGCCCTCAGAGAAGCGGAAAAAGCGTATGACGCCGGAGAAGTTCCCGTCGGATGCGTTATTGTCAAAAACAGCAGAGTAATTGCTAAAGGACATAACCTGACGGAAACGCTTACTGACCCTACTGCGCATGCGGAAATGCAGGCTCTTACGTCAGCTTTTTACGGTCTGGGCGAAAAACAACTCGCAGGATGCTCTATGTACGTGACTCTTGAGCCCTGCTCTATGTGCGCGGGCGCAATTGTACTCGCAAAAACAGAATATTTATATTTCGGCGCTTATGACATAAAAGCCGGGGCTTGCGGAAGCGTGATTAATATTACGAATAATAAACAGCTTAACCATAAGTGCAGGGTTTACGGCGGAATACTTGACACGGAATGCGGCGGACTGCTGAAAGCATTCTTTGAATCAAAAAGAAAACAAAAACTCTCATAATCTAAATAC
>JAPLFI010000231.1 GCA_026390755.1 Ignavibacteriota bacterium | reverse complement strand
TGCTCCGGTTTTGTCAAGTCCGGTTAACGGAGCCGTATCACAGCCAATTGATAATTTATCATTGATATGGAACGCATCGCAAAATGCCGTGAATTATCATTTGCAGGTTTCACTGAATTCTTCCTTCAGCAGTTTTGTAATAGAGGATGCTTCATTGACTAATACTCAAAAAATAATATCCGGCTTGTCTTATTCAACTACATATTATTGGCGTGTAAAAGCAATTAATTCAGGCGGTGCCAGTCCGTTTAGCTCCGTATGGAGTTTTACTACGGTTCAGTATGTGCCTTCTGCTCCGCTTGCTCCGGTTTTGTCAAGTCCTAATAACGGAGCCGTATCACAGCCGATTGAAAATTTATCGTTGATTTGGAGCGCATCGCAAAATGCCGCGAATTATCATTTGCAGGTTTCTCTGAATTCTTCCTTCAGCAGTTTTGTAATTGAGGATGCTTCATTGACTAATACTCTGAAAATCATATCCGGGTTGTCTTATTCAACTACCTATTACTGGCGTGTAAAAGCAAAAAATTCAGGCGGAGAGAGTCCGTTCAGCTCAGTATGGAGTTTTACAACAACAGACGCTCCTCCTAATCAATGGGTTCAATATAATACAGGTGTGCCGTATTCTTTATTCGGTGTTGATTTTGCAAGTTATGACGCAAATCTCGGAGTGGCAGTGGGACAGGGCGGTACCGTCATCAGAACAACAAATGGCGGCGTCAACTGGACACCTGTTTATTCAAGTATTAATATATGGCTGAACGATGTTAAATTTGATCCGAATGCCGCAGGAACAGTCTGGGCGGCCGGTATGGGCGGTGTTATACTTAAATCAATAGACGGCGGAATAAACTGGTCGGTCGCAAGAGCTTACGATACTCCTGACCACACTATAAGAGGTATCGGTATTCCCGATAATTACCATAATTATGTCGCATTCATCGGATATGCAGGTACATTCTTCGAAACTACCAATGCAGGAAATTCTTTTGTCCAGAGAACTGATATTCCGTTTACTATGCATTCTATAGCTTTCTCTCCTGACTTTTCTGTCAACGGCAAAGGTATTATCAGCGGTACCGACGGAAAAGCCTGGAATACTACAAACTTCGGAACAAACTGGGTTGCAAGAAATACAAACCGATATGACTATTTGAACGATGTTGTTTATCTGGATGCCGTCACTGCTGTTATATGCGGAAATAACGGGACAATATTAAAATCAAATAATTCGGGAACAAACTGGACGGTTATCACTCAGACTCTGACTACACAACATTTCAGGTCTATAGATGCATTCGCTGCAAAAGTGACGATTTGCGGTGATAACGGAACTATATTGACTTCTAATGACGGCGGAATAACTTTTGTAAATCAACTCAGCGGCGAAACAAGACACTTATACGGTGTTTCTCTAAAATCATCTCTCGAAGGTACTACTGTCGGCGAAATCGGCGGTTCCGTCTCTGGTATGATGTACTTCACTATGAGAAATGGTTTTACTGCTGTAACGGGACAGGGAACAGAATTACCGGATAAGTTTGAACTTAAACAAAATTTCCCGAATCCGTTCAATCCGAGTACAACGATTATGTTTGACGTATTGAAACAGTCAAAAGTAACACTGCGCATATACAATGTTCTCGGAAAAGAAGTAGCTGTTCTGGTTGACCGGGAGATGTCAGCGGCTTCAGGATACAAAGTAAAATTTGATGCTTCGGCATTGCCTTCGGGAGTTTATTTTTACAGACTTCAGGCGGGAGACTTCGTTGATACTAAACGTATGCTCTTAATCAAATAATTTTTCACGCTAAACGACATCAGAACCTGCGATGGTTAATTCCCGTCGCAGGTTTTTTTTGACTTTACCAATTGTTAATTTTTACGCGAGAAAATGTTTACACAATTCGTTAATCTGTTTGCGGGATAATCCCTCCGCATTATATCCCGCCGACCTGCACATAAAAAATATTTTCACCGATGTCGTCAGAGTATCAATGATATCGAAAACAGTTGAAAAATTTTCTCCGATGGCAATGCATCCGTGTTTTTCCCATATAACTACTTTGTGTTTTTCAAAAGCTTTTATCGTCAGACCGGCA
>JAPLFI010000103.1 GCA_026390755.1 Ignavibacteriota bacterium | reverse complement strand
GGTCGAGTCTTCCGGGATTGAAAGAGTCCCACGGATTTACTTCTGTTATTACTCCCAGATGAACAAACCAGTAATACTGAAGAGCCTCGTGAAAAGTTTTTGGCGCATTAGCGGGAACACGGCGGCATATTTCAGCCATTTCAATCAGTTCTTTTTTTCTTGCGGGGTCTTTCTCTTTCAGGGCAAGTTCGTTTAATCTTTCGGCATGTCTTTCGGCAAAAACAATTATCGCATCGCAGGCAATGTCCATTGCTTTAAGCTGTTCTTTCCTTTTATATTCCGAACTGTCGTTATAAAAATCGAGTGAGTTGTTTGATTTCCTTATTTCCGCTTTGAAATCAAGCATCCCTTTTTTATATATGTTACCGCCGGCGACCGTATGTCCCGGTGCTCTCTGCTCCATAAACTCCGTAAACATTCCAGCTTTATATGCCCGGAGCCACTCTTCTGGGACAGCATTCATTATTTTGTCTCTGTTCGATTTTCCTTTCCAGTAGGGGATTATAACTTCTTTGTAAGCTTTCCTTACATTTTCGTCAACTTTAAAACTGACTTTTTGCCGACTGTCAAGCATTTCAAGATCTTCAAGTGAGTGCAGACAAATTTCGGGATATGTGGGAGTTGCCTTGGGCGCCGGTCCGCGCTCCCCGACAATCAGCTCGCCGGGATTAATGCACATATATTTATCCGACATAATATGCCGGAAGCAAAGCGCCCTTTTCACAGGCGCTGAAAGTCCCTGCGCTATATCGCTTTTATAGAATTCGGTAACGAGCATTGCCCGCTCTTCCGAAAGCCTGTTTACTGCTGTGAGGCTCTGCTCTCTAAGTTTTTTTATGCGTTCATTCATTAGTACTTATTAAAAAATAAAGTTCTTTAATTCGTGTAATTCGTAAAAATTCGAGATAATTTGTGTCTATTAGTTATTATCCGCTGATTTTTACTTTTATTCCGGCTGATTCAAAATCTTCTTTCAGGGGCAATAAATCTTTTTCCTTAAGGCTTACAATATCTTTCATACCGTTGACGGCATTCAGCTTTATATATTTATGGTCTGCTATGTTATGAAAAGGAAGAAGATGAATTTCCTTCAGGCTTCCGTTATGTTTTGCTATGAATTCTTTAATTTGTTGTATGTTTTTTCCGGAATCCGTCACTTCCGGTACTACGGGAAACCTGATTATGACATCTTTTTTCTTTTGCAGAATATGTTCAAGATTTTCGAGAATACCTTTATTCGTAACACCGGTATGTTTAATGTGTTCCTCGTCATTCATAAGTTTTATATCATACAGGAAAAGGTCAGTAAGTTCAATAACATTTTCCAGTATTTCCGGAGACGTAAATCCCGTTGTATCCAGAGCAGTATGGAGATTGTTTTCCTTTGAGATTTTAAGAAGTTCAATAAGGAATTCATGCTGTTCCAGAGGTTCTCCGCCGGAGAATGTTACACCTCCGCGGGATTCTTCATATACAATCGCATCGCTCAGCACTTCCTTCATCACTTCGTTTGCGGACATTTCCTTTCCGATTTCCTCTTCTATGCGAAACTCACTTTCGCCGATTCTGTTTATGCGCGTTGCCTTCTGTATTTCGCGTGACCGTCCTTCCGGATTATGGCACCACCCGCAGTTCAGCGGGCATCCCTTAAAGAAAACGGTAGTCCGTATTCCGGGTCCGTCATTGGTTGAAAACCTCCGTATGTCGAATATTATTCCCTTCAATTTCATTGTCATTCTGAACCTTGTTTCAGAATCTAATAGCTGAAATTTAGGTAAATATATTAAAAGGCAACAGGCAATTTATCGCGGAGTCGCGATTGAATTATGATATTGATTGTTCCGTGTTTATTAAGGATATTTGATGAAAATATATGAAAGCAAAAGAAATTTATTTTATAATAGAAGATTCAATCGAGGGCGGCTTTGAAGCAAAAGCTATCGGATATCCGATATATACCGAGGGTGAAACAGTCTCTGAAACGAAAGAGAATATTAAGGATGCAATAAATTGCCATTT
>JAPLFI010000377.1:411-9689 GCA_026390755.1 Ignavibacteriota bacterium | reverse complement strand
AAAATTTTATTTCCGGGCTTTGCCCGAGATTTCCTAACAATGTTACTTTGTTGATTCCTGTTCCCATGATTTTTTCCTTTCTGTTATTGTATCTGTTTTTTGTACTTGATTTTTAAAAGTGTATTATATACAATTGTAATAAATAAGAATGTATAATGTACTTTACAAAAATAAAAGTAATATATACATTTGTCAAGCATTAAATATGTAATATATACTAAACAACTAATAAACCAATGAATAAAACAAACGAAAAAATATCAGAGAAAGTGCGCGAATTGATAAACTCGCACGGTATAGACACTGCCTCACTTGCCGCGAAGATAAAATGCGACGCAAACCGCTTCCTGAATTACTATTACGGCAAGGCGCGCTGGGATATGGAGTACGTTGAAAAAACAGCGGATTTCTTCAGAGTATCAATTGATTACCTCACGGGAAGAACTGACGAATTGAATTCGGGTAATACGGTTATGTGTGCCGATGTAAAGAAAATACGACAGGTGCCCGTATTCGGAGAGGTGTATTGCGGGTATCCCGCTCCTGCCTGGGACAAGGATGCGGTGAGGAAATATCTGGCTCTGCCTGAAATGGAGAAATATAAAGAAGCTTTTGGATTGATTGCAAAAGGACTTTCGATGACGCCGTACATAAATCCTGAGGACATACTGATATGCGCCGACATACCCGAAAAAATAAAAGACGGCAAAGCGGTAGTAGTGGTTTATAAAGGCACGTTCGACGACGGCGACATTAACGCCAAGCTCGTACAGTTCAATAAACGCGAAAGCAAGGTTACATTTTACTCCGTGAATACGAAGTTCCCGCCGCAGACAGTTGATGAAGAATCAATTTACAAGCTGTATAAAGTGATAAAAATCATACGTGACGTGAAATAGACAAAAAGATAATTATTCTTTTTTTTATCTGTTAATCGTGCTTTTGTAATTTGAGCTTTAAGAATTTATTAAGTAAGGCGTAAAAAAAAGTATCATATTCCACTGCTAAATAAATAATAAATTACTATTTTATCCCATTAGCAATTACCGAAATTAAGATATTCTGTTATGAATAGATTAACTGCAATCATTATTGACGACGAGCACTACGCCAGATTAAATCTCCATACACTGCTTAAAAACTACTGCCCCGAAATTGATGTAGTAGGAAAAACCGGTTCACTTCTCGAAGCAAAAAAATTAATATATGACCTCAAACCCGAGGTAGTGTTTCTTGATATCAGTATGCCCAAGCTGAACGGTTTCGAATTCCTTGAATCACTGACTGAAAAAGATTTCAAGATTGTCTTCGTTACAGCTTATAAAGAATACGGCATTCAGGCAGTAAAGGTTAATGCAGTGGATTATCTTCTGAAACCCGTCAGTATAAAGGAGCTTCAGCAAACCGTAAAAAAATTAATTGAACTCAAATCAAGGCGGTAAATCAAACAAAAATCACGATAAAATTATAATTTCACAGATTCAGGGGCATAATATCATTGATGTTGAGGATATTGTGCGCTTAACGGCGGAAGATAATTATACAACTCTTTTTCTGAAAGACAAAAATAAAATTATTGCGTCCAAAACCCTTAAACACTTTGAGGAAATTCTGCCTGATGATAGCTTTGTCAGGATTCACCGCTCAGAGATCATCAATATCCTTTTCCTCAAGGAAATATCACACGTGGATGGCGGCAGTGTGGTTATGAAAGACGGAACAGTAATTGCCATTTCAAAAGGAAAACTTCCGTATCTCGTTGATAAAGTCAAAGAGCATTCATCATCGAAAACATAATTAAATTAAATATATCGCCGCTGATCTTCCCTCACTCAAAACCCCTGCTCACTCATTCAAAACGTCCGTTCACTAATTGCCGCTTGAACTATGCTAAAAATCTTCGTAAATTTGCATTAAACATACTTATTAAAACAAGATATAAACAAATAAAATCAAATACTTATGAAAATGAATACTCAGTTTATAAAACAATTATTTTATTTCCTTTTTCTGACCCCGATAATTATTGCTTTACCACTAATTACAAAAGCACAGGTAAAAGGGAATATTACAAATTATTATTATTTTCAGGGTCAGCCCCATTATCTTCAAATACTTCCGAACGAAATATTTATAAAAACAAAAAACAATTGCACAACGGATGATTTGCTTAATTTATCTTCGAAATATAATGAGTTAGTACCTGATGTTAATTACGATTATATGACTGGATACGGTTTCATGAAATTAAATAAAACATTAAATCAGGAAGAATTACTCGTTCTAATAAACAAAATGCAAAACGAGAAATATTTATATTATGTTACTCCTGTGTTTTATGATAGAGAAAACGGTCCGAAATCAGGACTATTTAATGAAATAATAGTTCAGTTTAAACCATCTTTAACAAAATCCGTTATTCAAAAATTTTTAAAGAAACAAAATCTGGAGATAATAAGAAAAATTGATTTAAAAGGAGGCGATACATATCTGTTAAAGATTACGGATAATAAACCCACCTTGGATAAAGCAAACGAGATATATCTGAGCGGAATGGTAAATTATTCCGACCCGAATTTCCTGACAGCAAATTCACTGCTGAATGATCCAAACGACCCATATTTCCCGATGCAATGGTCTATAAGGAATACTGGCAGTAATGTACCGGGAGGTGTTACAGGCGTTCCCGGATGTGATATGAGGGTTGACAGTGCATGGACAATTACGTCAGGTAATCCCAATGTAATCGTTGCCGTTAATGATACAGGTATTGATACTACACATCTTGATTTAATTCCCAATTTACTTCCCGGATTTGATGCATTTAATAATATTCCCTCAGCATATTCCCTTGTACACCACGGAACAAGGTGCTCAGGCATTATTGGCGCGGTTACAAATAATAATTTGAATATTGCAGGAATTGCATCAGGTTGTAAATTGCTGCCGGTTAAAATAATTGATAACAACGGATATATCTCATACGAAGCTACTGTTACCGGTATTATATATGCTTATCAGCATGGCGCCTGGTTAATAAATAATTCGTACGAAACTTCAGTTGATGATGCAATATATAATGCCATTAATGATGCCGCACTGTACGGAAGAAACGGTAAAGGCACGCTGTGTTTATTTGCTTCGGGAAACGCGAACGGACAAATTTACGGGATGCAGGCAACTCACGATAAAATATTGGTTGTCGGAGGTATTAGTCCCTGTAATCAGAGAAAAAATCCGGCGAGCTGCGACGATGAAACTACATGGGGCTCGGATTACGGTCCCAATTTATCTGTTGTTGCCCCTTGTGTTAAAATTTACACTACCACTACTTATCAGGGTACAACGCTTTTTAACGGTACGTCAAGCGCCTGTCCGAATGCCTCAGGCGTTGCGGCATTAATATTATCTGTTGATTCAAATTTAACATACAGTGATATATCGCGCATTATTTGCCGTTCAGCAGAGAAAGCCGGAAGTTATACATATAACGGAACAGGTCCTAAAGGATTGGGCGGATGGAATATCGAAATGGGTTACGGAAAAATTAACGGATACAATGCGGTAAAATATGCCGTAAATACTTACGTAATAAATCATACACCTTTGCCGGTAAACACAGAGCAGATTACTGGAAATTATACCGTCAATTGTGTGATAAAGCCCTATTCAAATCCGATTGTCTCATCTGAAACGAAGCTATTCTGGTCAAAGAATTCTGCTGTTATCACAGACAGCATAATGATGACAAACATCAGCGGGAATAATTACACCGGTGAAATTCAGGGGTCAGGAGAAGGAACATACAGATATTATATTAAAACAAAAGACAATACCGGCAGAGTATATACTTCACCGTATGATTATCCGTATTCCGTGCATATATTTACCGCACTGGTTGATACAATAAAACCCGTAATCAGTCATTTGCCTTTACAAAACACTGCCCGTAAATATTGGCCACCTGCAATTACTTCGGTAATTAAAGATAATTTCGCAATAGACTCCGCCTGGGTTTACTGGAAAATAAACTCTTACGGAAATCAGAGACAATTTAAACTGAATAAAACGAACGATACTTTATTCTCCGCTCCTTTTAATACAACGGCTAATCAGATGAATTTTAACGATACAGTATTTTATAAGATTATTGCATTAGATAAATCTATTCATAAAAATAAAGATTCGACAGCGGTGTATAATTTTGTCGTTTTATCTTATTATTCAATTTCAATTGTAAGCCCATACAGCAGTGATACCAATTATGTACAGGATGTGCCTTTTTACACCGGCGGCAACGGGGCAAGGTCCGATATGATTTATTCTAAAAACCTGATAAAAAATTTCGGCGGAGGAAGCGGCTGGATTTCAAAAATAGGTTTCTTTATCAAATACAGGGCGAATGGTGTACCAAAATCTTTTCAAGATTTTTCTGTTAAACTGAAAAACCATTCTGACTCAGTTTTGACGGGATATTTGACAGATATGACGGAAATCTATCACACTAATAATTTTGATATCACATCTTATGGCTGGGTTTATATCACATTCCCGAGTCCTTTTTATTATGATTCTCTGTATCATTTAGGAGTTGAAGTATGTTTTTCGGGATATTCTCAGCCAAACTGGCTTCAGTGTCCTGTGGGCTATTTTTACCAGTCTTATGATGAGCCATTCAGGACATATAAAGGAATCGGCGGGTGCTCAATATACAGCGGAAATGGTAACGGATATCTGCCGTTTACTAAAATATTTTTCGATGAAAATACAGTTACAAATATAACTGAACCGAAAACAATAAACAAATATGTTCTGTCTCAGAACTATCCGAATCCGTTTAATCCCGTTACACAAATTCGGTTCAATATACTTAAAAAAGAATTAGTAACTTTAAAAATATATGATATTCTTGGCAGGGAAGTTACCGTATTGGTAAATGAAGAAAGGCTGGCAGGCAGTTACTTAATAGATTTTAACGCCCAAAGTCTGTCGAGCGGTATATATTTTTATAAACTCACCGCAGGTGAATTTACAGACGTTAAAAAAATGATGCTTATCAGGTAATGTTTCCCTCACTCAGAACGCCTGCTCACTCATTCAAAACGTCCGTTCACTAAATGCCGGTTGTGTAATGTAATCATTCTCCCTAAATTTGTTCAGAATATCTGACATATAATTTATTTACTGATGTTTAAAAAAGAACAAAAAATAACAACTAATTACTTTTCCAATTTCCCGTTTCAGGCTGAGAGCCCAAGGCGGGAGAAAAAACTTTAAAAAATAATATCATGAAAAAAACAATTTTCTTTTGTTTACTGTTTATTAGTATCGCATTTGCGGTAACTAATATCTCTGCCCAGTGGCAGCCAGAAGTCCGTATGACAAATGACCCTGCGATGTCTTATACATCTTTCGGTAACGCAAGATGCATCGCCGCAAACGGTGACATTATCCACGCTGTATGGTATTCAGGCGATACCGTAGGTCGAGGCAGATGGGATATCTTCTATAAACGCTCTACAGATAAAGGGGTAACATGGGGCGCTGCCGTAAATCTGTCAAACAGTGATTCCTGCAGATACAATCCGGCAATTGCAGTTTCGGGTTCTTATATTCATGTGGTTTGGTATGACCGGCGCGACGGCAATTCCGAGGAATATTACAGGCGTTCGACAGACGGAGGAATCACCTGGGATCCTGTAACAAGACTTACAAATAAACCCGCGGGCTCGGCACACTGTTCCATTGCGGCATCAGGATTAAATGTTCACATTGTATGGTATGACTATCGTGTCGGATTGTATGGGTTTGCCGAAATCTATTACAAGCGCTCGGTTGATGGTGGTACTACATGGTCAGAGGATTTACGTCTCAGCAATACAGCGGGTCAGTCCTGGATGCCGGCTGTGGCAGTATCCGGTTCTGTTGTTCACGTTGCATGGTATGATTCTACTGCCGGTAACTGGGAAATATACTACAAACGTTCACTCGATGGAGGATTAAATTGGGGAGCCGATACACGATTGACGAATAATTCGGCAATTTCAAATTACCCGACTTTAGCTGTTTCAGGTTCAACTGTGCATCTTGCCTGGGTTGACTATCGTAACGGAACCGGTAATATATACTACAAGCGCTCGGCAAACGGGGGTACAAGCTGGGGCTCGGATACACGTCTGACAAAAAGCAATTATGCGAATTATCATCCTTCTTTAGCAGTAAACGGTTCAGTTTTGCATCTTGTGTTTTACCGCCTTGTTCCTTCCCGCTATGACTTAATGTACAATGTATCTAATAATGACGGCGTAAAATGGGGAAACGACGTTCAGTTGACTAATAACCCCTCCTATTCAAGTGTTCCCTCTGTTGCTGTATCGGGTTCTTCTGTTCATATTCTGTTTCGCGACAATCGCGACGGAAATTACGAGATATATTATAAGCGGTTTAAAAGCTCCGCCGCCGGTCCTGAAGGCTTTACAAACAATGATCCCGAAACTCCAAAAACATATTCCATGAGCCAGAATTATCCAAACCCGTTCAATCCTGTTACAAAAATTAGTTTCAATGTACCGAAACAGGCTTTTGTATCTCTTAAGGTATTCGACGCGCTTGGACGTGAAGTGAGTAACCTCGTTGATGCCGTTAAAGAACCGGGCAGTTATTCCGTAGATTTCAACGGCGCGGAACTAACAAGCGGTGTGTATTTCTACCGCCTGCAATCCGCCGAGTTTACCGACATAAAACGCATGACCCTGATTAAATAATGTTCTTAATCCCGTAGGGTCGATCCCGCATAGCGAAGCGTATCGGGAACCCTGATTAAAGAACGCTCTTAATCCCGTAGGCCTGCCTTTAGGGATTACCTGTTAATAGTATTGAATACGCCGCCCCCTTCCCCTGCCCCCGATGGCAGGGAAGGAAAGGCGGTTGGTAATATAATTTCAAAATCACTTTTTCCTGATTGATATTTACTTCCGCTTAAAAATTATTATTCTGAATATAGTTCTGATTTTCAGGTTCCCATTTATCCTATTGTTGTCCGGGTGTGCCAATAATTAAAGATTTAGTTATTATAAAAAATTGATTGTTAAATAAATAGACGAAATATATTTTAACGAAAGATGCCCTTCTGAGTTTGGTATTTTGCCTTCGGGCTTTCCTTCTCAGCAAAAAGCCAAAGAAATTTTTGATGTTGCGGTAAAGATGCATCAAAAATGCTTAACTTTATTTATATAAAATAGACAAATCTATTTGTTTTAAATACGGTTACACTTATTATGAGTCAACGCGGCAGAAAATGAATTCCTTATATTCTTGATTTATATCAAAATAGTAGCTAATATAACGAACAAGTAGCATTAATTACGATATTATCGCTACTTACGTGGCAATAATCATAGTAATAACGCTACTTAAGGAGCGCTTTTAGTGTCAAAATTAACTTTGGAAAGTATGACTTATATCGGCAGTGTAGTCATGAAAGACGGAACAGTAGTCGTAATTTCAAATTTTGAATGAAAATTTACTTTTCCGCTACTATACTAACATCTTCCTGACTTTTGGGATATGTAATATTCTTTTGCATTTCGGATTTCATATCCAGAGTCTTTTCGTTTATGAAATTAAAAATCTCTTTTGCTGATAATTCCGATAAATCTTTCGATGCTTCGGATTTCCATTCCCAAACTTCAATTTGGGCTTTTGAATTTTTTTTATTCATTGCTTAGTAATTCTAACGGTGTTATGATTCTTAACTCATTTATATAATTATGTTCAATATTTATCAGTTTAATAGTTCGTTCTTTATTGATATTTGCAAGGTGTTTATAATTCCAGCTGACTAAATAATTAATGTTACAAATTACACAATACGCCACATGGTATGCATCAATTTCGCTGCTTTTTGGTATTACTCCTCTTTCCAAATATATTTTCCCCAGCTGAATAATTTCATCTTTATTATCATTATATAGGAGTTCAATTTTATAATCTTCAATAATCTTCAATAATTTTTCTTTTTTAGACGGATCTTTTGTTTTGCCAATTTCAAACAGGACAAAATCCGAAATGTAAGTTTTATAGAAATTTTTACCAATGTAATTTTCAAATAAATCTATTGTTATTTCCTTTAATTCGGGCGAATCATCTGCGTAGAGAAAATTAATGACCGAAGTATCCAGGTATATTTTTGATAAATGTTCCATGTACTAAGTTTGCATAAAAAAATAATATTATCAATGTATTTTTAAGGCGACATTGTATCAAAATATTTTCCCCTGCCTGCAGTCAACCCGGCGTAAGCCAGCTCACTTCCAAAAGAAAGAGATACCTTCCCTCAACCAGAACCCCTGCTCACTCATTCAAAACGTCCGTTCACTAAATGCCGGTTGTGTAATGCAATGATTCCCGCTAAATTTGTATAGAACAATTAAAGATAAATTATTTAGTAATGTCCGAAAGCAAACAAAAAATAACAAATAATTACTTTTCCAATTTCCCGTTTCAGGCGGAGAGCCCGGAGCGGGAGAAAAAACTTTAAAAAAATAATATCATGAAAAAAACAATTTTCTTTGCATTGCTGTTTATTAGTATCGCATTCGCTGTAACTAATATCTCTGCCCAGTGGCAGCCCGAAGTCCGTATGACAAATGACACACTGACCTCCCTTACATCATTCGGCAATGCAAGATGCATTGCCGCTAACGGTGATGTTATCCATGCTGTATGGTACTCCGGTGACGGTGTAAATCAGGGCAGTTGGCAGATTAATTATAAACGCTCTACAGATAAAGGAGTAACATGGAGTGCGGCAGTAAATCTGACGAATTCCGATTCTATAAGATGCAATCCTGCAATCGCAGTTTCGGGCTCGTATGTTCACGTGGTCTGGTACGATAAGCGCGACGGAAATACTGAAGAATATTATAAACGCTCTACAGACGGTGGAATTACATGGGGTCCCGATATAAGGCTCACTAATAACACCGCGGGCTCCGGACATCCTTCAATTGCCGCATCCGGGTTAAATTTGCACGTTGTATGGTATGATGGTCGTGACGGAAATAACGAAATATATTATAAACGCTCGGTTGACGGAGGTGATAACTGGTCAGCAGACACGCGTCTGAGTATTACTTCTGGTCATTCTTTTATGCCCGCCGTTGCTGTTTCCGGCTCGGTTGTTCACGTTGCATGGTGCGATTCCGTTCCCGGAAACTGGAAGATATATTACAAACGCTCCGTTGACGGAGGAATTACATGGGGAGCTGATACGCCCC
>JAPLFI010000377.1:0-395 GCA_026390755.1 Ignavibacteriota bacterium | reverse complement strand
CCCTTTCAAATAATACGGAAGATTCAAAGTATGCAACTTTGGCTGTATCAGGTTCAAATGTGCATATTGTATGGCTTGAGATTCGTTCAGTTGCTATGGGTTATTTACACTATAAGCGCTCTGTAAACAATGGCGTAAGCTGGGATGCCGATGTGCATCTTTCGAAAACCACTTTTAATAATGAATATCCGTCTATTGCAGTAAACGGCTCTGTTCTGCATCTTGTGTTTATACGTCCGGTGAAAACCAATTGGGAAATATTCTACCTTACATCTGTTAATAACGGCACAAAGTGGGGAAGTGATGTACAGTTGACAAGTAATCCTTCTTATTCGAGCGTTCCCTCCGTCGCCGTTTCCGGTTCATCGGTGCATGTTCTGTTTCGTGATACACGT
>JAPLFI010000040.1 GCA_026390755.1 Ignavibacteriota bacterium | reverse complement strand
ATCCGGACCGCTGCCAAGTTTCTCCGCATTATTAAAGTCCGGCATTTCAGATAGCTTATTTGCTTCTGCGATTGGAGCGATTATTTTTTTATTTATATCATCTCCGATTGTCGCTTTGCCTTTAAGCGCCGCCATATCCTTGAAACTTGCTCCTTTCGGAACAATAATCGGAGCATAAGGCACACCGGCATACTTATCGGAAATATATTTTATAAACAACAGGACCAGCACATAATCTTTGTACTGTGATGCGTCCATTCCGCCTCTGAGCTCGTCACAGCTTTTCCAGATTGAACTGTATAATTGTGATTTTTTTATCGCCATATTTATATAAAAATGTAATAATACGAAAAGATAGATTATTCAATCATAAAAAATAATTCACAATTATTTACAGAAATGTAACCACATGAACTTAAAGCATGGCATCAGTGCCGTGCGTTACTCTGCGAACCCTTAGCATATTAATTCTGTAAAATTCTCTGCATAACTATTTGGCGGTAATGGTTTTTTCGGTAAGGTTGTTTACCGACAATAAATCCAAGCAAGTTATCTGATATCAAACCATTGAGTACATATATTCTATTCGATATTATGTATTATAGTATTGAATATCGAACTTTTTTTTGTTAATATAAAGCAAAAACAATCTATGGACAAATTAACCGGAATATTTAACCAAAATCCATATTATAGAATACCCGGCTTTGTATTTCCTGATATTGATTTGACGAAAAGATTTATTTTCGATGATATTATAAATTTATTGGATTCGAATTTTATCATTAGTCTTTCGGGGTTAAGGCGTACCGGAAAAACAACGATACTAAAGCAATGCATAAACTATTTGCTGTCAAAAAGCATTTCCCCGGAGTCTATTCTATACTATGAATTTGACGAAATTAATAACGACCTTGAAGATGTGCTGGAACTGTACTTTAATAATGTTTTAAGAAAAGACCTTTATTCTGTCAAGTGTTATATTTTTTTAGATGAGTTGCAATATGTTGATTATTGGCAGGTGATTTTAAAAAGATATTATGATATCAATCCGGGAATTCAGTTTGTAATCAGCGGATCTTCAAGCCTGTATAATAAAAACATCAAAGAAAGTCTGACAGGAAGAATCCTCAATTTTAATATAAAAACCCTGTCTTTTCACGAATATTTATTCTTTAAATTTGGAAAAAAATATCAGTTTACCGGTTTTATAATAAACGATGATTTTCTGAAAACACTTTCAGACTATAACGATATTGTATTATATAAAAATGAATTAAACGAATATTTGTCTTACGGAGAATTCCCGCAATATTTCAGAAATAATAATGCCGCTCTGCTGACCCAGTATTATAAAGATTCTATTTTAAAAAACATATTCACAAAAGATATCAATCTGTTTAATGTTAACAACATTAAATCTTTTTATGAGTTTTTCAGATTATTAACCAGAACGACGGCTCAGGAAATCAATATCTCAGGTATATCCAGAGATATTCAGATAAATTCACGAACTTTAAAGAGATATCAGGATATTATGGAGAAAATGTTTCTCTCGGAATTTCTGTATAAGTATGAAAAAAGTTTTGCCAAACAGGCAAAATCATTTAAGAAAGTGTTCGTCAAATCAATTAACTTAATTAAAGCGGAGTTGGGCTTTTATTTTGACACACTCGAAAAAAGTGTTTACGGACATATTATTGAAACATTTGTCTATAATGAACTGGCAAGAAGCGATACTTATGAAATTTATTATTATAATAATACAAAAACAAAAAAAGAAATTGCTTTTATTCTTGTTAAAGATAACTGTATTTTACCTGTCGAGGTAAAAACAAGCGATAAAATCAGACAATCAACTTTGAACAATTTATTTTCATTTATAAGAGATAAAAACCTCAAGCGGGGTATAGTGTTCTATGGAGGGGATAAAGTATATACCGAAAAAATGAGCGATAATGTTACAATTGAATGTATTCCGTATTATTTTATATGATTTTATTTGTCCAGGTACTCATCAAACCATTTTTTCTGATGTGCGGCGGCATAGACGAAATTTCCGCGGTGATTTGCTTTACTGCCTGATGCAACTGCCGTAACTTTTGCGCCGCCCATAATCTGCTGATAGCCTGCCGGCAGTGTCGCTATATATTCCGGTACAACTTCATCAATATCACCTAAAAATCAGTGCTTATAAACTTTCTAAAGATATAGGCGTACCGCAAACGAGGACATCTGAAATACTTAAAGGAAGAAGGCGAATCACTGCCGATACCGCTTTAAGACTCAGTGCATATTTTGGTAACTCCACGCATTTCTGGCTTGGACTGCAGAATAATTTCGATCTTGAAGAAGGAAAACAGGAAATAAGTAAAGAATTAAATTTGATCAAAAAGCATGGAATCCACGCCGCGTGATACTCTGCGTAAATCCCCATTGAATATTTACACATTTATGTAAAAAAGGGGCACGCTTTTTCCGCTGAAGATGGCACCCGCCCGGCAATATTGAAATCACTAAAACATAATTTTACTATTTATGCTTATGAAGGCAGATTGGATTATTTTTCGTTTATTTTATAAATCACGAAAACACAGAATATTAGACACTACCTCTTATTTTCTTCACGGATAATTTGTGTTTAAATCTCTTATCTCT
>JAPLFI010000084.1 GCA_026390755.1 Ignavibacteriota bacterium | reverse complement strand
GCACAAAACAAATAAAAATCAATAGTTATTTTGATGGATTAGATGACTATGATAACTGGGTAGGGATAGATTATTCTCAGAAGACAATGGCAATAGCAAGACTTGGAAGAAGGGATAAAACGCCTAAGGTAGTAGAATTAGCAACAGATTTAGAGGTATTAAAAATGTATTTTAAGAATCTAAAGGGACGCACAATATTAACGATTGAAGAAACAACATCTACGCATTATTTGTATGTAGAGTTGTATGGTGATGTAACAAGGATAGTAATATGCGATCCTTATACAAACAAACTAATTAACAGTGGTCCCTCAAATGACAAAATAGATGCAAAAAAGTTGTGCACATTATTACGAGGGGGATTCGTAAAAGAAGTATTTCACAGTCTCGACAAGCTATATAATCTTCGTGTCTTAGTAAGCGGCTACGAAGACTTAATAAAAAGAGGCGTACGCGCCCAAAACCAAAAGAGCGCGATATTTAGGATGGAAGGAAAAGAATATACGAAGAAAGTAAGTTCAGCAATGTTAGCAGGTAACTTTGCGAAATTTGTATCCGCCGGACTTGACGAAGAGGTTGAATTATATTTTAAGAAGAAGAAAGAATATGACGATACATTTAAACGGTTGTGTAAAAAAGATAAAACATTAAACCATCAAACAGGAATTCCTGGAATAGGAGAGGTAAACGCAGTAAAGATAATAGCGACGGTAGTAGATGCAAGCCGGTTTAAAAACAGTAATAAATTTTTATCCTATAGCGGGCTTGTAAAGAATGAAAAATGGAGCGGAGGAAAAAAATACGGTAAAAGAATGCCAAGATATATCCGCAGACTTAAAGAAGTATATAAAACGGCAGCATTGGCGGCAATCGGCGGTAACAACTCCATCAAAGAATATTATGAGGAAATGATAAACAACGGAATCCCGGAAGATAGAGCAAGAAATAAGATAGCAAGATATATAGCAAGAATAAGCTACGGAGTGATGAAAGAGGGGCACAAATATGAGCCATATCGTTGGAGAAAAAACAAGAAGGAAGAAGAATTGAAAGCGGTAAAAAAAACGAAAGTAAAATCAAAAATACAAACAAAGATAGTATAAAAACAAAGGCAAGATAGAAACAAAAGCAAAAGGGGAAAATATTACAAAAAACATTTGTAGTAGAATGAAAGTAAACGAGAGTTAGAAAGCAAGAAAAATATGTTATTTGAAATAGCCCTAAAGACAAAAGAAAGTATTTAGGGAAAAGCATCGCGCGAGATGAAGCGAGTTTAGGGAGTGAGAGCTCAATCAGCATGATGAGGTATTATCTTTGCAAAGAGATATTAACGCTCCAGTTTGTCGGTTAGCCCCTCCCTGTTTAAAACTAAAATTTACAATAGCCTAAGATTTTCATCCATATTGAAGGATAAGCATCCTTTAAATAAGGAAATGAAAACGGAAGAGCTCAAATAGACGCATAGTTGCAGAAAAACTAAACAGACGAAAGATAAATAAATCATCCCGCAGGTAACAGAAATTATTTTTTTAAAGGGCTTCAATTTTAAAAAACAAAGCTCAAAAGCAATCAACTCACGACTTAAGAAGTTCGACCAAATGTCAAAGTGCAGAAGTTCATACTTTTGTATGAGGGAAAACTTTTATCTTGACATTTTTTTCAATAGACATCCTGCCCTGTCTTGTCATGCTGAACTTGTTTCAGCATCATTTCGGGATTGTTTCAGGATCACACTTAACACTTAAAAACAAATAAAATGAAAAAAATAACAATAATATATTTAGTGCTAATGTTGGTACTGCCGGTTTTACTGCACGCTCAGTATGGCGGCGGTAATGGCAGGGGCGATGTAATGCTCGAAAGTC
>JAPLFI010000491.1 GCA_026390755.1 Ignavibacteriota bacterium | reverse complement strand
TTAACACTTAACACTTATTTCACTTAACACTTAACACTTAACACTTAACACTTAACACTTAACACTTATTTCACTTAACACTTAACACTTAACACTTAACACTTAATGCTTAATGCTTAATGCTTTAAATAAACGTTACCCAAATTCAGAGTATCGTTCATTTTTATATCTATTGAAAAATATTTTTCCACAAAACCTGGTATCGTAAAGTTAATATTAACCCGTGTAGTATTATCCGAAACAGGTACACCAAATCTGAAAAATCCGTTTGAATCAGTGTATGTGAATATATTCGTACTTGTTATTCCTACTTTTACATCTTTAAGCGGATTCAAAGATGAAGTGTCAATTACAACTCCCTTCAAATTCGCCTGTGTATTAGGTGTCGTTGAGTTATTGCAGGAATAAACCGACAATCCCACGGCTAAGAATAATACGATTATTAAAAATATTTTTATCATTATACGTTTATTTAATTGATATAAATGTAAGCTATAGCGATTGATTTTGCAATGCATATCAATAGCGTTGTTTCCGCCCGCTTTACTGTTGAAATCCCAGGTTCCCTTCTGCTATTTTTTATCAGCCGCCAAAAAAGTAGAACAATGTACATTGATATTGCGCATAAATTAGCGTAATTTTATCGTTTTAGTATATTTTATTAACTTAAAAATAACAGGAGTTCACTCAGGGAATGGATAAACCTAAAATTTATCATAGCACCGGAATTATGAATAAGCTTCGCGATAAGATGCCTTATATAATCATTTTTCTTATACTCGCCTTCGTTGCAACCATCGTATTTGAATGGGGTATGAATTACCTCGGGATTCAGGGCGGCGGTCAGCAGGTATTTGCCAATATAAACGGTAAAGAAATTACTTATCAGCAGTACGAGCAATTGCTTCAGCAAAACCTCGAGCAGATGCGTCAGCAAAACGGCGGTAAGGATATTGATGAAGCCACAATGGATCAGATACGCGAGCAGGTCTGGCAGTCGCTGGTTCAGCAGACGCTCACTTCTCAGGAAATTGAACGACTCGGTATTAAGGTATCCGATGCTGAAATTCTCGACTGGATTTACAACCGTCCCGAAAATCTCCCCGATGCAATTAAAAAGAACTTCATGGATTCAACCGGCGTATTCAATGTAGATTTTTATCAGCAGGCTCTGGGAATGAAAACAAAAGAAGCCGTCAATTTCTGGAATGAAGTGGAAAAGTATCTTCGCGAAGTGCTCCTCGCCGAGAAGCTCCAGACGCAGATTACGGCAACTATCAACGTTACTGAAGGCGATATTCTGCAGAAATACAGAGATGATAACATCAAGGCGAACTTTCAGTTTGCATTCCTCGATTTGAATTCTTCCATTGATACAAACCTTATTGCTGTTACCGATGCTGATATGAAAAAATATTACGAAGAGCATAAAGACGAGTTTAAACAGCTTGAAGCCGTTAAATTCAAATACGTTACGTTCAGCGATGCACCGACGATTGACGATTCCAACTCCGTTAAAAAAGGTCTGGAATTTGTCATACGCGATATGAAAGAAGCTAATGTCGAGGACTCCTCGCTCATCCGTCTTGTGAATGATAATTCGTCCGTTCCGTTCAATAACGCTTTTCAGAAATCATCTGCCTTCGGTAAAGGCGCTCTGAACTTCCTTTTCAGCGCGAAGAACGGAGATATTTCACCTCTGATAATAGACGCAGACGCATATAAAGTAATTAAATTGCTTGATACAAAAGAAGGCGAAGATAATTATGTTAATGCCTCGCATATACTGATTAATTTTGGCGCTGATACTGCCGGAGCGAAGAAACGCGCCGAAGATATTCTGGCTCGAGCGAAAAAAGGAGAGGATTTTATTAAGCTTGCCGGAGAGCTTTCCGAAGACCCCTCTGCAAAGCAGAACAGCGGCGACCTGGGCTGGTTTACAAAAGGCTCGATGGTTAAGGAGTTTGAAGATGCATGTATGAATGCATCACCGGGTTCTGTAGTTGGTGTTATAAAAACGCAATTCGGATTCCATATAATTTTTGTAAAAGGAAAATCTAAAAAGGAATTCAGGGTTGCCGAGGTCAGAAAGACCGTC
>JAPLFI010000338.1 GCA_026390755.1 Ignavibacteriota bacterium | reverse complement strand
AGAAGAATCAGTCTTTTAAAATTATATTCCTGAAGCGAGCCGAGTAAAAGAGTCGGACGCGAAAGAGGCGAGCCGAGATGCACGTCTGAAAAAATGAAAGTATTAACTGTTTGTTTCATACAATTAAGCGCGGTGTTTTTTTATGAAACCGGGCATACCTAAAACTTAATGTATTGATTTGATAATAACAAGAAGAATAAGCACCTTTACAGTCGTGGATACAAAATAACCTCAAGCATTAATTATATAATTTTAATTGGCAATCTTTTTTAATAATTTCACAGAACAAAAAAAACTTAATTAAATTATGAGCAGATATATACTTTTGTTAATTATTACATTTCAGTTTTTAATGTTATGCCCTTACCATTACCTCGCGTCACAAAACGCTTTCAATTCCGATAAAACATCTTACACGGGAAGCGACAGTACGCCGACTCTTGAGCCATGGGGCAGAATAGAATTACTTGCTATAGGAACCGATCAGAATATCGGGATAATAGACGCGGGGTCGCGCACGGGAATAAGAATTAAACAAAAAATGAATTCCGATATAACGCTTTTTGGCGGTATAGAGTTATCAATGTCTTTGGCGGGCAGCGGCGGATTTACCCTTTCACCCGATAATTCAACTCAGACGGGATTTTTAAACGTGGTTAATCCACCAAGTGATAATGTATTTAATCTGCGTAAAGGTTTCGTAGGAGCTGATTTTAATAAATACGGAACTGTTTCAATAGGAAAGCAATATACTTCATATTATGATGTGGCGGGTAAAACTGACATTTCCGAGAATAACAGCGGATTCGCATCGTTTGTTTTTTCTCCTCAGGGAACGGACGGCGGTTCCAGCGGAACAGGCAGGGCTTCTAATTCCGTTTATTACAGGAATACTACGGGACCATTAAAGTATGCCGCATCGGCGCAGTTTCATCTTGATGAAGGCAAATTTAAGACCGTTCTTAACAGCCTTGGCGGTTCGGTTATTTATCAATTCCCATTCAAATTAAATATCGGCGCGGCTTATCATCAGGTTTTTCTCGATCCTTATGTTGGCACCAGAATTCGCGGGCTTAATGCTAATCCTTTTTACACCGCTGTGTGCGCCAATTATACTTCGGATAAATGGTTCTTTGGAGTGACTTATGCTTACGAAGAAAACGGTGATTTGACAACGGTTAATGATTCTACGGTGGTTTTTTCGGGGCAGGGACTCGAAGTTTCTGTTATGTGGACTCCGATAAAGAAATGGAACCTGCTTTGCGGAGTGGGTTATAAACAGCCGAAGAATGTTGATCCTCTTATAAACAAAGATTATAAATTAGTGATATACTTTTATGGTCTTCAGTTCGAGCCGGTTAAAAATATCTTACTGTTTTTTGAAGGGGCAGTAGATAATTCCATTACCGAGACGGGAGCGAGTAAACCAAGCAATATATCAGTCGGATGCAAGTTTGATTTTTAAAATTTTCCGCCGCCGTAATAAAAGTTTGCCCTGAACATTGTTTCAGGATTCTGCTGCGGAGGCGGAAAATAGTTTTAGTTCTGTTTAAATATCATCTTATCAGTATCATTTTTTTAACGGAAGAATAACCGCTTGTCTGCAATTTATAAAAATATACTCCGCTCGGGAGGGCAGACGCATCAAAAGTGATTTCGTAGGTTCCCGCTTCCTTTGTGCCGTTCACAAGTTCATTTACCTGCCTGCCAAGCGCATCGTAAACAGAAAGTCTGACAATATCTTTTTTGGGAACAGAAAATTTTATTGTAGTCGAAGGATTGAACGGATTCGGATAATTATCGAACAGTTTATATTCGCCTGGT
>JAPLFI010000483.1 GCA_026390755.1 Ignavibacteriota bacterium | reverse complement strand
TGTGTTTTCTGCAATTCCCAATTCGTCAAGCTTGTTTAGCATTTCTCCGATGTGCTCATCATGCGCAACCATCATGTCGTTGTAATCACCCTGTCCGCTCTTTCCCTTATGTTTGTCGGCACAGTGCGTACGGAAATGCATCGCGGTCGTGTTGTACCAGACGAAGAAAGGTTTGTCTTCCTTGTGGCTCTTGTCTATGAATTTGAGTGCGGCATCCGTCGTTTCGTCATCAACTGTTTCCATGCGCTTCTTTGTCAGAGGACCCGTGTTCTCAATTTTCTGTCCGCCCTTGCCGTCAGCCCAGCAGTGCAGTACGCCCCGCGGACCAAATTGTTTCCTGAATGCCGGGTCTTTCGGGTAGTCCTGAAGCTCAGGCTCCTCCTCGGCGTTCAGATGATAGAGATTTCCCATGAACTCATCGAATCCGTGCATGGTCGGCAGGTACTCGTCCTTGTCTCCGAAATGGTTCTTTCCGAACTGTCCCGTTGCGTAGCCCAGCGGTTTAAGCAATTCGGCAATTGTCGGGTCTTCCTTTTGTAAGCCGACGTCGGCTCCGGGAAGCCCCACCTTGGTCAAACCCGTGCGTATGGGATTCTGTCCCGTAATAAAAGCGGCTCTACCCGCCGTACAACTTTGCTGTGCATAATAATCCGTAAAAGCTACGCCTTCGTTAGCTATACGGTCTATATTAGGCGTCCGGTATCCCATCTGTCCGCGGCTGTTATAACTGATGTTCCACCAGCCAATGTCATCTCCCCAGAGGATAAGAATGTTTGGCTTTTTTGTTGCCATAATAATATTCCTTTTTTGTTTTTTTCATAAAATACCGTGCTATCTTTTGATAAAACCGGCTTTGGTTTAAAATTACTTTCATTTAAATTTATTTATTTTGAAATCCGTAAATCGTCTCCGTGACAAACGCTGAATATTTTTCCGCTGCCGCATGTACATAAATCTTCCGGTTTTCTTTTCGCATCATCCGAAGCATACAACTTAACTATATCAGACGGTGCAAGATTCTGATTCAGTAACTGAGCCATAGTACGCATTGCGGGCTGTGTGTGTTTGTAAAAAAGTTCAAGACCTTCGCAAAGGTAATTCTGTCCCTCTTCGCCGTCGCGTGAAAGCGCGAACCTGTCCTTCGGACATCCGCCGTTGCATAATTGTTTTACTTCACATCTCTTACATTGTGCGGTGAGAGTATCATACTTATCCATTCCGAATTTTCTCTGCTGGGGTGATGCAATTAAGTCCAGCATGTGTGTTTCGTGAATGTTTCCGAGTTTGAACTTCGGCTCAACGAAGTGATCGCAGGAATAAAGATCGCCGTTGTGTTCGAGCGCAGGTCCGTAACCGCAGGATGGTGCGTGAATGCAAAGCAGATGTCTTCCGAAATAAGCCTCAAGAGTTACATCGAACATCTGTACGAAAACTTCACCCACGTCTTTCCTTACCCACTCTTCGAATACATCAATAAGAAATTGCCCGTATTGCCTGCCGCCGACAGTTCTTTCTGTTACGAGGCTTCCAGTCTGTGTATAAAGGAGGCGCTTTTCACCCGGCTGTTCACTCCAGCCTTTATTTGCAATTTCCAGTGTATCCTCCGTAGCTCTTTCAACTATGGGGATAAACTGTATCCAGTTAGTTTTCAGCTCATCGCGGAAGAAACGGTAAACATCGCGGCCGCGGTATTGATTTGCCGCGTTGACGGTGCAAAGTATATTGAAATCAACTTTATGCTTCAGAAGAAACTTCCAGCCCTTCATAACCTTGTCGAATGTTCCGTGACCGCGGCGGTCAAGCCTGTATTTGTCGTGAATTTCGCGGGGTCCGTCAACGCTCAAGCCGATAAGAAAATTATGCTTCTTAAAGAATCTGCACCAGTCATCATCGAGGAGTAATCCGTTAGTCTGAAAAGTATGCTGTACATTCTGATTTGACCTGCGGTACTTTTCAACAATTTCCACGGAGCGCTTGAAGAACTCCAGCCTCATCAGTGAAGGCTCGCCGCCCTGCCATGCAACCGTAACCTCAGGCGTCCGGTGCGATTCAAGCAATTGCTTTATATAAACTTCAAGTGTGTCCAGAGACATGCGGCTCTTTTCATTCGGGTAAAGTGCTTCTTTTGATAAGAAGAAACAGTAAGTACAGTCTATGTTACACGTAGAACCGCTCGGCTTTGCCAGTAAGTGGAACATTGGCGGAGCGTCTGCGGGTAACTGATTCAAACGGATTTCCGGATTATTTTCTGAATTTATCAAAGCAAATTTTTCTTTCCCTTTTCAGGAATATATTTTAATGATTATTTATTAACAGACATCCTGATAAATTGAATTAATAAATGAAGTATTAATTTAACAACTTAATTACCGGAAGAATAATAATCTGATTAATAATAATGAACGTTATAATAATTAAAAAGCCTTAAAATCCGTATTTTTTAACCCCGTTCAAACGCATATTAATCCAAAATACTGCCGGGA
>JAPLFI010000473.1 GCA_026390755.1 Ignavibacteriota bacterium | reverse complement strand
TGATTTAACTTCATCGAGTTCTGATAATCCAAGACCCGTTGCATTTGCCGCCGAGGCAAAACTGAAACGTGTGCGCGTAGAATTATCCCGGAATATCGAAATTGCAAGTCCGGTGTCGAACATACGGAAAGAAATTTCTTTCCTGTGCATTTCTTTAAGCACTTCGGCTGTTAATGCCGTTGCTATTATTTCATTTTCAGATTTATCGGTTGTAAGCAGAAAATCTTTTCCGAAAAGATTAAAATCGAGTAAATTAAGTTGTTCAAGGTTTTTCTTGATGTCCATAATATAATTATTGTTTTAAATAATGAACTGATGCGGCTTCAATCGCGTCAATGATTTGCTGATAGCCTGTGCACCTGCAAAGGTTACCCTGCAGGGCTTTTCTTATCTGGTTTCTTGTCGGTTTCTGATTCTCAAGAAGAAAGGCGTGAGCAGTTAATACCATACCCGGAGTGCAGAATCCGCACTGTATCGCTCCGTAATCTACGAATGCCTGCTGAAGCGGATGCAGTGTCCCGTCGGGATTTGCCATGCCTTCGATAGTAAGCACTTCTGCATTTTCCACATCTTTGATGAGCGAGTGGCATATCTTCGCGGGCTTATTGTTAATCAGTATTGCGCATGCACCGCAGGCGCCCATATCACAGGCATTCTTCGCACCGGTGAGGTTAAGTACATTGCGTATATACTCGACAAGCCTGCCCTCGCGCAATTCGTCAGGGATAGTGATTTCTTTATTATTTATTATTGTTTTCATATTGTTAAGCTGGAGTACCTTGTCATCCTGAACCTTGCCCCGAATCTTGTCCTGAATTCATTTCAGGATCGCTTCGGGGTCGGTTCAGCATCCCTTGCTTCAGCATCTATTTATTTATTAGTAATTTTAACGGGAAGTTTGAAATATCTTTTACCCGTTGCATTAAATACGGCATTCGCAATAGCGGGTGCCATCAGTTCGTTAGTCGGCTCGCCTATTCCTTTCGCACCGGAAGGGGAGTTAGGGTCAACATTCTCTATTATTACCGCTTTCATTTCCGGCAAATCAGTTGACCTCGGAATACGGTATGTATTAAAATTCAGGCTTTTAATTATTCCGTCTTTTTGATTGAGACTTTCTAATAAACCGTAACCGATTCCCATTGCCATCCCTCCGTAGAACTGTCCCTGTGTCATCACTTTATTCACCGATTTTCCAGTATCGTGTGCGGCTATGGCATTAAGGAGTTTTACCTTACCCGTTGTCTTGTTAACGGTAAGCTCTATAGCCTGGCATCCGTAAGTCCATGAGAAATAAGCGTTACCCTGTCCGTTTTCTTCGTCCCATGTAACTACAGGTGCTTTAAAAATTCCCATTGCGTGAGGATACGTCCGTGAAGAATACATCTCTTTTATAATTTCATCAAACTTTACCGATTTATTCTTTGCCGGGTCGCTCAGCATATCATTTTCAAATATAATTTTATCTTCATCGCATCCGAGTTTCTTAACGGCAAAAGGCGTCATTAATTTTCTGAGTTTATCCGCCGCGAGCACTATTGCGCTTCCGCCCATTACCGTACCCCGCGATGCGACTGTTGTTCCGCCGTCCGGAATGACAGACGTGGAAGGTCTTCTGTAACGTATTTTATCAAGACTGACTCCGAGCTGTTCGGATGTTAAAATGCACATCGCACTTTCCGAGCCCTGTCCGTTTTCGTGAATACCGGTTTCAACGAGGATTGAACCGTCTGCCTGTACATTAATTACGGCAGAGCAAAAATCAACTCCTTCGGCGCCGAGGCTCATACCCCTGTAACTCATTGCAAAACCGGCTCCGTATAGTTCGTCAGTGTCGGTTACGCCGTGTGATGATTTTTTATACTTGTCTTCATAGTTGAATTCCTTAAGAACTGCATCAAGGACTTCTTCCATAGCTACTTTGTGATTATCAAGTTTTTGTCCCGTGATTGTAATACTGTTCTGTCTGACCATATTTCTTCTTCGTATTTCAACAGGATGGAGACCCGTTTTTCCTGCGGCTATATCCATCATAGATTCGATTACGAAGTTCATCTGCGGAGAGCCGAAACCGCGCATAGCTCCTGTAACTACATTGTTTGTATATACTCCGTAAGTATCGCAATGTACATTTTCAACTACGTATGGACCACAGCACTGAACCGTTGAGCGCCATGTAACCCATGGCGTGACGGAACAATAAGCGCCGCCGTCGGCTATGATTTTACATTCAACGGCTTTAATATATCCGTCTTTTGTAAGTCCCATTTTATAATGTACTTTGTAAGGATGGCGTTTATAACTTTCCCTGACTGACCATTCACGTTTATACATAGTCTTAACCGGACGTCCCGTAAGTTTTGCGGCGAGGGCAGTACGCGCACATACGATTGCGGCAGTGTCGTCCTTACCGCCGAATCCGCCGCCCATAGGCGTACCTACGATTTCAATATCCGATAATTTAGCTCCGAGAAGTGCGCAGACAAATCTCCTGGTGCTGAACGGATGCTGCATGCTTCCGTAAACTTCGATAACTCCGTCGTATCTCGGATTGCATACTGCTGTCTCCGGTTCCATATAAGCGTGCTCAATATATTGAGTGCTGAAATCTTCTTCCAGTATAATATCTGACTCCGAAAATCCCTTTTCAGTATCTCCCCGTCTTACTTTGTGTTCGTTAATGATATTTGTTCCGTAATCTTCATGTATTATCAATGCATTTTTTTTCATGGCTGTTTCGGGGTCAAGGATTGCAGGAAGTTCTTCCGCTTCAACTTTTACAAGTCCGGCGGCGGCTATCGCATGTTCCCTTGTTTCAGCAACTACAAATGCTGTTACATCACCGTTGTAGTATATTTTATCTTCGGCGAAAATCTGAAAATCTTTCAGTATCTGTCCGAATTTATTCGAACCCGGTACATCTTTCGCAGTGATAACTTTTACAACTCCTTCGGCTTCGGAAGCCGCGGATATACCTATGTTAATTATCTTCGCGTGAACAAAATCCGAATAAACAGGCACTCCATGAAGCATATTCGGGAATTTAATATCGTCCGTATATTTCGTTTTACCCGTTACTTTTGCGTAAGCGTCATTCCGCCACGCTTCAGGATTTTTATCTGACATAGAATTCAACTATTATGAAAAAATTATACTTACTTAGTAGTAAACAAAAAAAATTTGTAAGAGATTAGAAAATAACTCTTATTATTATATATAACAGTAACAATGTAACAAATAAAAACCGGGGTTTCTAACCCCCGTTTTTATCTGCAAATTCTTAGTTATTATTTCCGTGGACGACAAATGTCGTTATTTAAACATCAACATTCTCTTTGTGACTGAAAAATCCCCTGCGGTAATTTTATAGAAATATACACCGCTGTTTAACGCTGAGCCGTCGAATGATGCTTCATACGTTCCGGGTTTGAGCGATTCATTGATGAGTGTTTGAACTTCGCGGCCTATAGCGTCATACACAAGAATCTTTACACTGCTTGATTTTGCTATATTAAATTTTATCTTCGTAACCGGATTGAACGGGTTCGGATAATTCTGATATAAAGCATATTCGCTGGGAATTTCAAAACTATTATTATTAGCATTTACAATGATTTGCGATAACGGTCTTTTCCATACACCGGGTCCCGAGCCCGTATATATATCAGCGCCCAATATAGCCGACGAGAAAGCGACATAACCGTTACCAAGCAAATTAGATGTTACATTGTTCCAGTTAGCGCCGTTATTAGTGGTATAATACACTCCGTTCCAGGTTGTTACAAATTCCACCGAACCATAAGCTGTAAATGAAGAAACATTTTCCGATACTGTCAGCCCGTTATTTACCTCAGTCCAGTTGTTTCCGTTATTCGTTGACATAAAAACTCCCGAGCCCCCTATTCCGCAAAATGCATTTGAGCCGTTAAATCCGATTGCTCGTATCATAACGCCGATGAGTCCTGAATTGACGGATTCCCAGCTAACGCCGTCGTTTGTTGTACGGAATACACCCGTACTGCTTGTCCCTGCAAAAACATTACTTCCGTTCGATCCTAAGCTCCAGATTGTAAGCGATGTAATTCCCGTTTGCGCTAATGCCCATGTTTGACCTCCGTTTGTTGTTTTAAACACACCCGCATTCGTTCCCGCGTAAACATTTCCGTTATTTGCCGTCAGTGAGCTTATATACAGATTTGTCAAACCCGAATTAACCGTTAACCATGAAGCGCCGTTATCCGTTGATTTAAACACACCTCCGTTTGACGTACCAGCGTATATATTATTTGTTAAAACCGCCAGCGCATTTACGCTTTTGTTTGTAAGTCCGGTATTAGCGCTGACCCATGTGTTACCGCCGCTTGTTGATGTAAAAACCCCCGAACCGCCGGTTCCCGCAATAACGTAAGAGCCGTTTACAGCCATTGCATAAACCTGATTATTATTGATACCGCCGTTAACTTCAAACCAGTTGGCGCCGCCGTCTGTTGTCTTGTTAATACCTCCTCCGTACGTCGCCGCGTATAAGTCATTATTCAATACTTTTAATCCTCTGACATTTGTATTGCTTAACCCGTTAGAGATTTGTGTCCAGTTAGCGCCGTTATCGGTACTCTTAAAAATTCCCGCAAAAGTTCCCGTGTATATTACTGACGCATTTGAAGTGAAAGAAAAAATGTTGTTATTTGTCACGCCGGTATTTGATGCAATCCAGCTGACTCCGTTATTCGTTGATTTATAAATACCCGCGTTTTGAGTTCCGAGAAAAACATCCGACCCAAAAACATACAAAGTATTCGTACTAACGGTAGTGTAACCGGAATTTGTGAATGACCAGTTCTCGCCGTTGTCCGTTGACATAAACACGCCACCGACCGTACCGCCGAAAGTTGTTGCAAAAAGAGTAGTCCCGTTAACAGCCATACACCGAACCGATAAATTTGTTAATCCGGTATTTTTTGCAGTCCAGCTCGCACCCTGGTCTGTTGAGCGGAATACACCGCCGTAAGTCCCGAGGAAAATGTTTGACCCGCTGACTACGATAGACCAGACCTGCATATTGGATAAACCCGTGTTGGATGCCGTCCAGCTTGCGCCGTTATCTGTCGAGCGGAAAATACCGCCGCCGTAAGAGCCGGCAAGAAGAATGGAGCCGGAAGCCCCGAGCGAATAAACATTTCTTGTCGTAAGTCCGTTGTTGCAAACAGTCCATGTACTGCCCGCGTT
>JAPLFI010000169.1 GCA_026390755.1 Ignavibacteriota bacterium | reverse complement strand
AGAGAAGAAAATAGAAGAAAAGAAATACGAACCCGTGAAGAAAGAACCCAAGAAAGAGACAGAAAAGAAAGAAGGCGATATCAATTAGTTATCTCTGATTTAGATATCTCTGGTAATCTTCTCAGAAAATCGGTTATATACATAAACCCGGGCAAATCACCCGGGTTTTTTTATATCAGATTTCTATTAACATAAAACCCCGACGGGGTTTAGAAGTGTAAGAGCCTTAACACTTAACACTTAACACTTAACACTTAACACTTAACACTTAACACTTAACACTGCCTGTTTTACTGTTTGTTTTTATGTTTTATATAGATTTGCGAATAATTATATTCATTTTCTGAATTTTATGAAAATAAGTTTAAACCATATAAAATCTCTTATTCCCGGACTGGATACTGGCAATACTGCCGCGCTGTTCAGTCGTATGGTTGAGATCGGACTCGATATTGAATCAATTGAATACGAAGGCAACAAGTTCAGAAATTTTATAATAGGCGAAGTAATTTCCGCCGAAAAACATGCTAATGCGGATAAACTTACTAAATGCAGTGTGAGCATCGGTTCGGAAGTACTCAGTATAGTCTGCGGCGCGCCTAATGTTCAGGCGGGACAAAAGGTCTGTGTTGCTAAGATCGGCGCGGTTATTCCAAAAGGCGGTTTTGAAATTAAGAAAAATAAAATCAGGGGCGAACTTTCCGAAGGGATGATTTGCGCCGAAGACGAGCTCGGACTTTCCGGAGACCACTCCGGTATAATGATACTCGCCGGCTCTGCTCCCGTCGGAACTGACTTTGCCTCGTATGCGGGATTCGATGATTATATAATCGAAATCGGCGTTACGCCGAACCGCGGCGACTTGTTCTCGCAGATAGGAATGGCGCGCGAAATTGCCGCCGCTCACGGATTGAAAATTGAATATCCCGATACTCCGTTTACGGAATCAGCAGAGCGCTCGGATGAATATATTTCTGTTGAAATTGTTTCAGGAAATTACTGTAAACGCTTCACAGGCAGAGTTGTAAAAGATGTTGATGTTAAGGAATCACCCGATTGGTTAAAGAAAGCGCTCACATCTCTCGGGCTGAGACCGCGTAATAACATTGTGGATATAACAAATTTTGTGATGATGGAAACAGGTCAGCCGCTTCACGCCTTTGATTACGATAAGATACGCGAAAAAAAAATTATTGTGCGTACGGCAAACGAAGGCGATAAGTTCACGACACTCGACTCAAAAGAGCGTTTGCTTAACAGTGAATCACTTATGATTTGTGACGGCGAGGGTTATTCGGCAATAGCCGGTATAATGGGCGGTGAGCGGTCCGAAATATCCGATACTACGAAAAATGTTTTTATTGAAAGCGCATTCTTCGACGCAGTATGCATACGCAGGAATTCCAAACAGCTCGGAATGCAGACAGACGCTTCTCAAAGGTTCGAGCGGGGAGTTGATATCAGCCGCACAACTTATGCCTCTGACCGCGCCGCATCCCTTATGCAGTTACTTGCCGGAGGAAAAGTCCTGAAAGGAATTATTGACGTGTATCCCGAACCGTTCCCCGAATTGCTTGTAGGACTAAGGCGGGAACGGGCAGAAAAAATTATCGGGATTGAACTGACAGACGAAAAAATAATTTCACTGCTTCGCGGAATAGAAATCCGGTTTACGGAGAAAAAAGATGGTAACATGATTTTTCGTGTGCCGGAATTCCGGAGAAATGACATTTCCCGCGAAATTGACCTGATTGAAGAAACAGCGCGGCTGTACGGATATATTAACATCGGGAGCAGGAATGATTTCCGTATGGATATGTCGTCTCATATAGATTTCGGAGACGATTACCGGAATTTTATTTCCTGCACACGCGAGTATTTCATCGGCAGGGGTTTCAATGAAATTATTACTTTCTCTCAGCAGCATGATAAAATTGTAAGGAAATTTAACGAAAATCCTGCGTTGATTGCAAATCCGAATTCGGTTGACATGAATGCCATGCGCGCGAATCTGCTTTACGGAATGCTCACTGCGATTAAAAATAACCAGAATTATTCCGGCAGGGACGTATCTTTAAAACTGTTCGAAATCGGAAAAGTGTTCGGCTGTGATAATAACATTTTTAAAGAAGAAAATTATCTGTGTTTCGCTGATTCGGGGCGTGTACAGTTCAGGATTGACAAACTTGCCGACCTTTACTCTTATAATGAAAATGATAAGTACTACGATTTCTTTGATATAAAGGGAGAATTAATAATGTACCTCTCGAAATTGAAACTTGAAACTTATAAATTTATTTATTATAATAGCAATGAAGGCTTTTTTGATATTTGCCTGGGCAGCGGAAATAACAGCGAAATTATAGGCAGAATATACAATGTGGATCGCGAATTACTCGATTCACTCGGAATTGAAACGGGCGTGTATGCCGTTGAAGTTAATATGGATAAGCTCTCTGAGTATATTACAAAAGATGTTAAATATGCCGAAATACGGAGATATCCTGCCGTTAAGCGTGATATAGCGGTTGTGGCTGGCAAAAGTATTCACTACAGCGAAATATATGATGTTATCCGGACCGGCGGCGGCAGTATGCTGAAGGAGATTGAACTTTTTGATGTTTATACGGATGAAAAGCTGGGTAATGATAAAAGAAGCATTACATTTACGCTGGAATTTTCGTCGAATGAGAAAACTCTGACGGACGATGAAGTGAGTAAACAGGTTGAAAAAATAATTAAAGCGCTTAATAACAAGCTCGGAGCGGTTTTAAGGAATTAATAAACTGATATATGGATAATAACAAGCCTGAAATATCGCGGGAAGATTTATTGAAATTACAGGGGGTTTTAAGTACTTACCTTGATAATTTGCATACTAAAGTTAAAGTGCTGATTGATAAGTTCGCGCAGACAACGGGAGAAAATGACAGGCTTAAAGAAAGTATTAAAGAGTTAACGAATAAGATAACAGACCTTAAACTTCAGATGAATAAGGTCAATTCGGATTCGGTATTCAAAGACAGGGAAATTTCAGAATTAAAAACGATGTTAATAAACACTGAAAATAATAAAACATCCGTTAAGGATAAAGAATTTGTAAAATCTAGACTTAAAGAACTTATATCGAGAATAGATGTTCACCTCGAGCAGTATGAAGGACAGGCTCAGGAAACAGAAGATTAATTTTTTTTTATGGCTGGTATTTATTCAAAATTAAAAACGTAAATGAAAAACACCGGAATTAAGGTAAAAATATTTAACGGTGACTATAATCTGCTGGGAGAAAACCCGGCTGAAGTGGAAAGATTCGCGAGATATGTTGACCAGATAATGCAGCGTATCAGTTTTCAGTCACCCAATACATCCGTGGAATCTATTGCCGTAGTTTCGGCTCTCAACATATCCGAGTCCTATTTCCGTGAAAAGGATGCGCGCTCGGCGTTAGAAAAAGAGTTTTATGAGAGTATGAAAAATAACGCAGATAAAATTGAAGAAATATCGAAGCTTATAGACAGAATTCTATAAGCCCGTTCTTTTATATATATTGGTTTAAACCGCACAACCAGCCATAATCGAACATTATATAGAACCATCAAATTTATATAAAGCTGGGAGGTAAGCTCTCTCAAGTGCTAGGTCAGGCCCTGAATTCCGGCTCGCCGGAATCCGCCCGCCGCTTTTTTAGCGGATAACGGACGGCATTGGAAGACCGTGACACTTTGGCTCCGCCCACTGTTTGCTACAAAGGTTCCTATATAACCTTTGATGCCGGTTTGTGCGGTTTTTTTATATGCTGAATTGAATTTTTTATAATTAAATAAAATATATTTACACAATGTTATTTGAAAAACAAATTAAAATACGATGCCGGAATTAGAATTATACTTATTACTGCCTCTGCTCGTGGGAATGTGCCTTATTACATTCTTTCTGGGCTGGTATATACATACTAAAATCAATAAATCAAAAATTGACGGTGCGGAAAATGTTGCCGTAAAAATTGTTGCGGATGCAAAACAAAAATCCGCAGAACTTATTTCCGAAGCCGAAAGGCGCGCAAAAATTCACAAAATTGATTCGGAAAAATTCGCTCAAAACCTTAAAAAAGAGAAATTACTCGAAGTAAAAGATGAATTTTACAAACGCAAGCAGAAGTATGACGAAGATACCCGCGCCCGCGAAAAAGAGATAATCGAAGTTGAAAAACGAACGCGTTCCGATAAGGAATCTGCGGAGAAAATCCGTGCGGAACTTCTGAATAAGGAAAAAAATGCTCAGAAAGCTCATGACGAATACATTGCAAAGACAAAAGAATTTACCGAAAAAAAGCAGATTGTTGATAAGCTCGAAGATGAATGCCAGACTCTGATTATTGCGCAAAAGGAAAAATTGCACAGAATATCGGGACTGAGCGAAGAAGATGCAAAGAAAGTATTGTTCGAAAACCTGTTAAATCAGGTGAAGCAGGAATCTGCGCTGAAACTGCAGGAGGTCAGGGATCAGACGAAACAGGAAGCAAATAAAATTTCCAAGAATATTGTTATACAGGCAATTCAGCGTTCTGCTGTTGACCATTCGGTTGAAACGACTGTGAGCGTGCTTCAGATTCAGTCAGACGAGCTTAAAGGGAGGATTATCGGCAAAGAAGGGCGTAATATCCGCGCTTTTGAAGCCGCAACCGGTATTGATATTATAGTTGATGATACGCCGGAAGCAATTATTATTTCGGGATTTGACCCGTTCAGGCGCGAAGTGGCGCGTGTGGCTATGGAAAGGCTTATTGCAGACGGACGTATTCACCCGGCGCGTATAGAGGAAATTGTTATAAAAGTCGAAAAGGAACTAAGTGAGGAAATAATACGGGTAGGAGAGCAAACTTTGATGGATATGAGCGTACAGGGAGTTAACCGCGATATTGTTACTCTTATCGGCAGGATGAAATACCGTTCAAGCTACGGGCAAAACGTGCTGAACCATTCCATCGAAGTTGCGCATATAGCTGGAATTATGGCGGCGGAACTCGGGCTTGACCCTCAGATGGCGCGCCGCGCAGGACTCTTTCACGATATAGGGAAAACCATTGACAGGAGTATAGAAGGACCTCACGCTCTGCTCGGATATGAAATTACGAAGCGCTGTAAAGAGCATGCAATTGTTTGCAATGCAGTCGGCTCGCATCACGACGAAATTCCCATGGAGCATCCGATATCCGTTCTCGTTCAGGCGGCTGATGCCATCAGCGGCGCAAGACCCGGCGCAAGACGCGAATCAGTCGAAGCATATTCGAAACGTCTTGAAAAACTTGAATCAATAGCTACATCTTTCGAAGGGGTTTCAAAAACTTATGCAATTCAGGCTGGCAGAGAAGTACGCGTAATCGTCGAGCATGATAAAATAAACGATGTATTACAGGACCAGCTCGCCGATGATATCGCGCATAAAATTCAGGAGGAAATGGAATACCCGGGACAAATTAAGATTAATGTAATCAGGGAAAGAAGATCTGTTGCTTATGCGAAATAAATTATTTAATATATCCGATTACTAAAATGAACTAATTTTATATGGGAAATAAAGTCAAAGGTAAGGTGCTTATCGGTATTACCGGCGGAATAGGCTCCGGTAAGTCCGAAGTATGCAGAATGCTCTCTAAAAAGGGCTATATGGTGATTTTCGCCGACTCGCTCGCGAAAGAACTGTATAAAAAAGATAAAAAACTCTCCTCAACCGTTGTGAAAGCGTTCGGGAAAGGAATACTTAACTATCAGGGTGTTATCAGTTTAACAAAACTGCGGGAGCTGGTTTTTGCCAATAAAAAGAATTTTAAAAAAATTAACGATATTGTCCATCCCGTTGTGATTAAGCATATTCTGGGCAGTATTAAAAACAGCAGACAGCGTGTTGTTATCATCGAGTCTGCGCTGGTCTTCGATACGGCTTTCTGGAAATATCTCGATTATGTTATAATGGTTTACTCCAATAAGAAAAACCGTCTGCAGAGAATAATGCTGCGCGACGGCGCCAACAGAAAAGAAGTAGAAAACATAATGCGCTTTCAGCTTGATGAAAAACTGAAGATTGAAAAGTCTGATTTTGTTATAGTGAATAATAAGTCAATTGAAGACCTTGAGTCGGATGTGGAATTCTTCAGCAAGGTTCTCAGAGTCCTTCGTTAGAATATTTGTAACTACTCAGCAATAATGATTTAATCACTACCTAAATCGGCAGTGTTAAGTGGTTTATGCTTTTCTGCTCTTATTCTAAATCTTGTCTTGATTTATTTCAAGACAAGATTTTCTGTGCGTAACTCTGCGTCTTCCCTGCCTCGTATGTTAAAAAAGCGAAAATTCGTATGTTAAAAAAGCGAAAATTCGTATGTTAAAAAAGCGAAAATTCGTATGTTAAAAAAGCGAAAATTCGTATGTTAAAAAAGCGAAAATTTTTTAATTTAAAGAAAAGGAATAAAACAACTATTTTGCGATAAAGGTAAGAGATTTAGGCTTTGGCTAAGGAGATGAGAGAATCACGCCTGTCAGATACGTTTTTAAGCGATATCCAGCAGCAGATAATTCCTCATCCCCTCAAGCCTCTGAAGAGTCGCAACAGTATTTTAGAATGTTGAACTTACTTTGCACCTGACTTCGGCACTTTTTTCAACATAGGCGTAAATCCTGCGAAATTTTACTAAATACTGCATTTTTGACTTTGATTAGGGTGT
>JAPLFI010000477.1 GCA_026390755.1 Ignavibacteriota bacterium | reverse complement strand
AAGCACGAAATCCGCTCTGCGGGTCTTGTCCTGTTTATAATGACTGCGGATTCAGTGAGAAATCGTACTTTAAAGAACATCAGAAGGACAGCACGGAAATCCGCTCTGCTATACAAGAAAATAATTTTATTATACTGAATAGTATCTGATAAGAACAACTGATTGAAGATCGACAAAAACGAAATACACCGCATACTTGTTATAAAGTTCGGCGGAATGGGGGACATACTTTTATCCACTCCCGTTCTGCCGAATTTGAGAAATTATTTCAAGTCGGCGCACATTGATTATCTCACTCTTATCCGCAACCGCGACATTCTGATGGATAACGAATACATTGACCGCGTCCTGACTTACGATTCATCCATTGATAAATCCTGCGACTTGCTCCGGCACATTCGAGGTAAAAAATATAATCTTGTTATTGATTTGTTCTGCAATCCGCGCACTGCACTGCTGACTTTCCTGTCAGGCGCGAAATACAGGGTGGGCTTCAATTTCAGGAACCGAAAATACGCTTACAATATTAAAAAAGACGGCAGGGGAGCGGAAATTCACAATGTTGAATTTAACCTCGACGCTCTCCGCTGTGCAGATATACCGGTTGTACATAATCATTTAAATTTATCGGTTAACATCGTGCATAAAGAATTCGCCGATAAATTAATAGCGGATACAAATATCGGCTCTGAAATTCTTTTCGGAATTGCCGTAACCGGCGGATGGGAATCCAAACGTTATAAAATCCCCGATTATATTGAATTGATGAAAAAGATTCTGAGTAAATTTGATGTTAAATTCCTGCTTATATGGGGCAATAAAACCGAGAAAGCCCAGTGCGAAGAGATTAAATCCGCATTACCCGGAAAAACAGTCTTAATCCCTGACTGCTCAATCAGATACCTCGCGGCTCTGATTCAAAAATGCGCTCTCGTTATCGGAAATGACTCGGGACCACTTCATGTGTCCGTTGCCGTAAGAGTACCTGTCTTAGGTATATACGGTCCTACGAACCCGTTACTGCAGGGACCGTACGGCAAGAGAAATATTACCGTTCAGAATACTAAACTCGAATGCCTGAGCTGTAATCTTCTCAACTGCAAAATCGGAAATATCTGCATGACGGAGCTATCAAAAGATTTTATACTCTCGAAATTAGACGAGCTGATAGAAAAAAATAAACTTGTCATACCGAAAAAGAGATAATACAGAACCAGGAATTTTCTGACACAAATTTGCACTAATTATAACTAATTAAAAAACTAATTTTAGAATAAGAGATAAGAGATTTAATAAACAAATTGGGAAAAAGAATATTAATATCACGCACGGATAGGGTAGGCGACGTCGTTATGATTACACCAATGATTCGCGAGATCAGAAAAACTTATCCCGACGCCTTCATCGCGACACTTACACAGCCGGCTACATCCAAAATTCTTGAAAACAATCCTCATCTCGACCTGATAATCACAGATGATTTGTCAAAGGAATCTTTTGGGAAGGTTTTAAAGAAAATACGTTCTGAAAAATTTGATTGTGGTCTGCTTGTGTTTCCCACAGGACGCGCGGCTTATCAGATGTTTCTCTCCGGAATCCGCACCAGGATAGGTGTCGGCAGGATTCTGTATGAAGTGATTACATTTATGAAGAGTGTCTCAAGAAATAATTATATCCCGCTCAGACACGAAGCGGATTATTGTATGGATCTCGCCCGCAGAATCGGTGTCAGAACAGATAATTACAAACCCGAAATTCACATAACACGCGAAGAAAGAATATGGACGGATAATTTTTTCAATTCAATCGGAGCGGGAAACGATAAATTCCGAATGATAATCCACACCGGCTCTAAAAACTCAGCGCCGAACTGGAGTGAAGAAAAATATTTTGAGCTTATACACGAAATTTTATGTAATTTTCCGTCTGGAAATTTTGTAATTTTACTTACGGCTTTTGAAATGACCGTAGGATTCAGAGAAAAAATTAAATCCCTGAACGACGGCAGAATTATTGATATCTCAGAAAAAATCGGAGACCTGAGAGAACTGATAAAAGTTATTTCAGGGGTTGATTTAATGATTTGCTCGTCAACCGGTCCTGCGCATTTATCTGATGCTCTCGGAATCCGAAGCATAGTAATACACTGCCGCAGGGCTATGAACTGCGTAAAATACTGGGGTATTCTGAACGGAATATCCGTCAATCTCGAAGTAACGAAGGAGTACTGCGACGCGAATTGCAGTACTGATAAGAAGAAATGCAATTTTGAAAACGGAATATCTGTTAAAGAAGTTATAATGAATATTAATTTTAATGTCTTAAATGAAATTCAGCGAACAAAGAAGTTACACAGAGGTCACAGAGAAGACACAGAGGTCACAGAGAAGAACTTTTTTTCATAATAAGAACGTGGGAAATGTTCTTGAAATACCTGAATGCAAGAATTTTTCGGGGTACAAACCCTGTAAGCCTTACGAGAACTGCCTCGAGAACGGTTGTCTTCACGCAGACGACAGCTCCCGCATCGGTACTAAAATACTCATAATTTCGCTCGATGCGCTCGGAAATGTGCTTGATAATACTCCCATTCTATACGCGTTAAAAAGAAAATATCCCGTAAGTACTATACACTGGATTACCATGCCCAACGCAGAGAAGATTATGGTTAATAACCAGCTTATAGATAAACTTTTCCTGTGGTCAGATGAAAGCAGGATGATTGTGAGAAACATTAAGTATGATTTCGCTCTCAACGCTGATAAATCTGTTTATGCCGCGGCTTTCATAAACGAGGTTAATGCGGATAAGAAGCTTGGCTTTTTACTGAACGATGACGGCAAAATCGTCCCGGCAAATGAAAGCGCAATTCTGAAGACGAAAAACATTTTATTGAAGATTACAAGAAAGAAATCATTTACGACTCTGATAAAATTTATGTCGGGTTTAATACGGGATGCTCCGAACTTTTTCCGAATAAAAAAATGACTGTCGGACAGCACATAACTCTCATTAAGGAAATGCTGAAAAATGATGAACTGTTTATACTACTCCTGGGAGGACGTGAGGATACAGACAGGAACGACCGGATTTACAACTCCTTCGCCTCTGAAGACAGGGAAAGAATTATTAATACTCCTACGACACACGGCATAAGAAAAGGCGCATGTTATATGCAGTTAAGCGATATAGTGGTATCGGGTGACAGTTTCGGTATGCACCTTGCCATCGCCCTTCAGAAATATATAATATCCTGGTACGGCCTTTCCTGCCATCAGGAGATTGAGTTGTATGACAGGGGTATAAAGCTTTATCCGAAAGACCTTGCATGCTCACCGTGCTGGAAGCGTGTTTGCCCTTATAATCTGGAATGTATTGATATGATTGACCTTAATAAAATAATTGAAACAGTAAATAATTATAAAAAATAATATGGGATTCAAAATTCCTTTATATATTCCCCGGCTCGGAGGTAACGAGAAAAAATACGTTAATGAATGTCTCGATTCAACATGGATTTCTTCCAAAGGGAAATTCATAAAAGAGTTCGAAGATATGTTTGCGGATTACACGGGAGTGAAATATGCAACTTCCGTGACTAACGGAACAACGGCGCTTCATCTCGCGCTTGAAACGCTCGGTATTACAAAAGGCGACGATGTAATCGTCCCCACGTTTACTTACATCGCATCCGTCAGCGCGATTATATATACGGGCGCAACACCTGTCTTTGTTGACTCCCTTGAGTCAACCTGGCAGATGGACCCGGAAGATGTTAAACGCAAAATTACACCGAAAACAAAAGCAATTATGGCTGTTCATCTGTACGGTCACATGTGCGATATGGACGCACTGCGTAAAATTGCAGACGACAATGAACTGTTCCTGATTGAGGATTGCGCCGAAGCATTCGGCTCGACTTATAAAGGTAAACACGCAGGGACTTTCGGAGATATTTCAACTTTCAGCTTTTACGGCAATAAGACGATTACAACCGGCGAAGGCGGAATGCTTGTGACGAATGATTATTACCTGTTCGAGAAAGCATATCACCTGAAGATGCACGGAGTTTCTACCGTCAGGGAATACTGGCATGATGTTATCGGATATAACTACCGTATGACTAATATCTGCGCCGCTATCGGACTTGCACAGCTCGAAGAAGCAGGCGAAACCCTAGCAAAGAAGAGACGTCTGCGCGACATGTATAATGAAGGTCTGAAAAGTCTTCCCGTAATTCCTCACGCTGAAGCAGAAGGTGTTTATCATTCTTACTGGATGTACTCGATTCTCGTTGACAATGTTAAAATTCGAACGGCTTTGAGGGAATTCCTGTATGAAAAAGGTATAGAAACCCGTCCTACATTCTATCCGGCGCATACTATGCCTATGTTTACACACGTGTACCATAAAATCAGAATTGCAGAGGAATTAGCTATAAGAGGTATTAATCTCCCGAGTTTTCCCGAAATGAAGACCGAACAGGTTAACGAAGTTTGTACGGCAATAAAAACATTTTTTAAATATTGAAATTGATTTAATATATTAATATGTATAATTTTGATTAGTCAAACATTAAGCCTCAAAAAAATGTCTAATCTAAAGATTTTCACAGGAACAGGTTCGGAATACCTTGGAAAAAGTATTTCCAAAGTGCTCGGAATGGAACCCGGCTGTCGGGAGATAAAAAAGTTTTCGGACGGCGAAATATGGGTTAAATACAACGAGAACATCAGGGGTCGAGATGTTTTCATCATACAGTCAACAAATCCACCGGCAGACAATTTAATGGAACTGTTGATTATGCTCGATGCCGCAAAGCGCTCTTCGGCGAGCCGCGTAAATGCCGTAATACCGTACTTCGGATACGCCCGGCAGGACAGAAAAGACCAGCCGCGCGTTTCGATTACTGCTCGCCTTATCGCCAATCTCATTGAAAGAGCAGGGGCAGACAGAGTTATTACAATGGATCTCCATGCTTCTCAGATACAGGGATTTTTTGATATACCGGTTGATCACCTGTACGGCTCGGCAGTGTTTATGAAGCACTTCGTTGATATGAATATACCTAACCTCGCAGTCGCTTCACCCGATGTCGGCGGAATCAAGATGGCAAGAGCCTACGCGAAACGTTTAAATGCCGACCTTATTGTCATTGATAAAAGACGTCCAAAACAGAATGTAGCCGTAGTTATGAATATCATCGGAAATGTAGAAGGAAAAAATGTGCTTATTATTGATGACCTTATTGATACAGGCGGAACTTTTGCGAGCGCAATTGCGGCGCTGAAAGAAAAAGGCGCTCTTGAAGTTTACGGCGCGTGCACACATCCGATTCTCTCGGGTGAGTCAATAGACAAACTTGAGGCATCGCCGCTGAAAAAATTATTTGTATCCGATACCGTACCGTTAAAAAGAACTTCGGAAAAAATTGAAGTTATGTCGTCATCTCTTCTGTTTGCCGAAGCAATTATTCGTACAAACCTGAATGAATCTATAAGTTCTCTGTTCGATTTAGACAGATAAGAGCATTGTCATCCGAGAACGTTTTTAGCCGGAATTTTGGGTTAAAATGGGGTAATGAGGAGTCCTGTTTTATTTTGAATTTTTTTGTTTTTGTTTTGTTATAAGTATTATATAATTCAATAATTAGGAGATATTTTAAATGATAATAGATATAGTGATGCCCAAGATGGGCGAATCAATAATGGAAGGTACCATACTGAAATGGTTAAAAAATCCGGGTGAAAAAGTTGAACGTGATGAACCAATACTCGAAATTTCCACCGATAAGGTTGACACCGAAGTTCCATCGCCCGAAAGCGGTATTATAACGGAACTTCTTTTTAAAGAGAACGATATCGTTGAAGTAGGTAAAGTGCTTGCAAAAATGGATACTGATTTAGCAGAACTTTTTTCAGCTATTCCGAAATCAGATTCTCCTGCCGAAACACCGGAAGCAGAGACAAAGCCTGCTGTCCTGGAAGAAATCAGACATACACACGAAGTAACAGCAGAAACTGAAACGGTTACAGCAGAAACAGCTGACGATGCCGGTGAAGGCAACGGATTCTATTCCCCTCTTGTGCTTAATATAGCGAAAAAAGAAGGAGTCGGTTTTAAAGAACTCGCCGATATTAAAGGAACGGGTTTGCAAAACAGGGTTACAAAAAAGGATATTCTCGAGTAT
Source organism: Ignavibacteriota bacterium (assembly GCA_026390755.1). Classification (GTDB taxonomy): domain Bacteria; phylum Bacteroidota; class Ignavibacteria; order Tepidaquicellales; family Tepidaquicellaceae; genus JAPLFI01. The sequence goes on along the minus strand of JAPLFI010000477.1, from coordinate 309 downwards.
ATTAAAACCCGGGGCAAAACACCGGTTACGGCGTTACCAAAACCTGAAGTGATAACCACCGCCCCAATTAATACTAAACCCGCAAAAGCAGAGCCCGCAAAAACGGAAAATAAAATTGAATTGCCTTCGCCGGTTCTGAAACATGAAATCAATTATAACGAAGAAGGACTCTCTGTACTCGAGTTTGATAATATCCGTCAGAAAATGGCTGAGCACATGGTCGCTTCGATGGGTATTTCCCCGCATGTGAATGCTATTGCTGAATGCGACCTCTCTGCAATTGAAAGAGCGCGCAAAAAAGCGGGAGCT